>CAITMP010000299.1 GCA_903893525.1 uncultured Acidobacteriia bacterium
CTCCTGCTGGTGCTCCTCGCCACGCAAATACTCCATTCGGCGACGCCCAAACCGGCTCCCAAACCTGCTTTGAAGCCGGCTGTGAAACCGGCGCTGAAACCAGTTGCCCCCGCCACGCCCTCGTTCCGACGGGACGTGATGCCGGTCTTCTTCCGCGCCGGGTGCAACCAAGGCACCTGCCATGGGTCCGCGAGGGGCAAGGACGGCTTCATGCTCTCCCTTTTCGGCTATGATCCCAAAGGCGATTACTACCGCATCACCCAGGAGTACGTCGGCCGCAGGGTCAACCTGGCTGCGCCCGAGGACAGCCTGATCCTCTTAAAGGCCCATGGAAAAGTCCCCCACACCGGCGGACGACTCTTCACCAAGGACTCCACCTATTACCAAATCCTGCTGCGGTGGATTGAAGCCGGTGCCCCCGACGACGATGGCGCTGTTCCTACTCCGGTTGAAATCACCTTGTCCCCGGACCACTTGGTGTTCAAATCCCTCGCGACGAAGGTGAAACCAACCCAGCAGATGAAGGTCACCGCCCGCTATTCGGACGGCACCACTAGGGACGTCACAGACTTGGCGCTGTATTCCGTCAACAACCCTTCCACCGCCACGGTTAACAAAACAGGACTCTTGAGTACAGGCACCAAGGGCGATGGCTTTGTTTTTGCTCGATTCAACCGCTTCACCATCGGCTCGGAAATCATCGTCCTGCCCCCGAACGACGCCACCTACCGATGGACCAACCCGCCCGCCAACAACGAAATCGACCGTATCGTTTACGACAGGCTCCAGAAACTCCGCCTCTTGCCGTCCCAACTGTGCGATGACGAGACTTTTCTTCGCCGAGCGACCCTGGACCTGACCGGCACGCTGCCCTCGGTGGCCGAGTACCGGGTCTTCATGGCCGATACCACCCCCGACAAGCGCGCCAAGCTGGTGGACCGGTTGATCGCCAGCGACGGCTTTACCGACCTCTGGACAGACCTCTGGTCCGAAATGCTCCGCGTCAAGGGGGGCGGTTTTGCGCCAACCGGAACCGATGTCAAGGCCGCCGAGTCGTACCACGAATGGATTCGAGGCCAAATCGCCCGCAACCGGCCGCTCAACGAGTTCGTGGCGGACCAAATCACCGGCACCGGCAGCAACCTGACTGACGGCCCGGCGAATTTGTACACGATGCTGGTGCACAGCACCAAGTTCACGCCGAAAGCCTTCGCCTCCGATTTTTCCCAAGTTTTCCTCGGCCTGCGCATCCAGTGCGCCGAGTGCCACAACCACCCGTTCGACCGCTGGACGCAGGACGACTACTACGGCTGGGTCAGTTTTTTCAACGGCTTGAAGCGCAAACAAGGCGCGGAACCGCGCGAGTTCTACATTTACAACGACCCGGCGGCGGAACCGGCGAAGCACCTGGTGGACAACCGTCCGATGCCAGCGACCGTCCTTGGTGGAGAAGCGCCTGTTCCGAAGGGTGCCGACACCCGGCAAGCCCTCGCCGACTGGCTGACCTCGCCCAAGAACGACCTGTTCACCCACAATCTGGCCAACCGAATCTGGGCCCAATACATGGGAAGCGGCTTGGTGGAGCCTGTCGACGACATGCGGATCAGCAATCCTCCCGCCAACAAGGCCCTCCTCGACGCCTTGGCATCGCATTTGGCTTCGAGCGGATTCAACCTCAGGGCGCTGGTCCGCGAAATCTGTACCTCCCGCGTGTACCAACTTTCGGCCAAGCCGAACGCGACCAACGCAGGGGACACGCGCCAGTCTTCCCGTGCCCAGCTTCGCCGCCTCCGTGCCGATGTTCTTCTGGATGCCATCGTCAAAGCTACCGACGGCGACCGTGCCTTTAATATGTTCCCGAAAGGCATCAAGGCAATCCAGCACTACCCTCGCACGACGGGCGACACGACCGGGAATACCTTCACCGACAACTTTTTCCAGACCTTTGGCCGCTCCGACCGTTCGACCGTATCCGCCAGCGACACGCGCCTCGAACCGACGCTGTCCCAAACCCTGCACTTCATCGCGGGCGACACCCTGCAGGACCAGATCACAAAGGGCAAGGTGATCCCCAATCTTCTGGCTGCCAAGAAGTCCCCGGACGAGATTGTGGAGGAACTCTACATCCGGGCTCTCTCCCGCAAGCCGGACGCCGAGGAGCGCAAGGCGATGCTGGCCCTCGCCCAGCAGGACCCGGCCAACCGCAAAACCTACGAGGACATCTTCTGGAGCCTGATCGACTCCACCGAGTTCCTTTTCAACCACTAACATGCGGAACCTGAATTTGGCCCTGATTTTGGCCGCGATCCCGGCCCATGGCGCCATCATCACCTACGACGACCAGATCAAGCCCATCTTCCGCGAGCACTGCATGAAGTGCCATGGCGAGGACGAGCCCAAGGCTGGCATCAACCTCGGTTCCTACGACACAGCCGTAAAGGGCGGCAGCGCCGGCTCGGTCCTGGTTGCCGGGCGCGCCTCCGCCAGTATCCTTTTCAACGCAATCACGGATGAAAACGAGGACAAGCGGATGCCTCTGCGCAACGCTCCGCTCTCGCAAGCCAAGATCGAATTGATCCGCGAATGGATCCAGACGGGATTGCGCGAAACCGAAAAGAGCGCCTCCTTGACGGCCAATCGCGATATCGGATTCCACCCGGTCGTTGTAGCCAAAACCGACGGCCCGCCTCCGATGCCGGAAAATCTCCCGGCATTGCCCGCAGCGACCCCGAAACACCCGTTTCCGGTGGTTGCGATGGCTGCCAGCCCGACTGCGCCCCTTCTGGCCGTCGGTGCCTACCAGCGAGTCCAGTTTCTCGACATCCACACCCGCGCACTACTGGGCGAAATCCCTTTCGCGGAAGGTCAGCCGAATGTCATCCGGTTCAGCACGGATGGACGGACCTTGGTGGTGGCCGGTGGAAAACCCGTCCAATCCGGGTCCGCCGTGCTTTACGATGTCCGCACGGGCAGACGCCTCGCGAAGATCGGGGACGAGTTGGACGCCGTACTTGCCGCCGACATCAGCCCGGACCAACAGCTGGTGGCACTGGGTGGCTCGGGCAAGTCCGTCAAAGTCTACAACACAGCCGACGGAAAGCTCCGCTATAAGCTGTCCCGCCACACGGACTGGATTACGGCCCTCGCCTTCAGTCCCGACGGCAAAACGCTAGCGTCCGCCGACCGTGCCGGTGCGATCCACCTTTGGGACGCGAATGCCGGGGCGATCCTTCTGACCCTCGCCGAGCACAAGGCGTCGGTCCGTGCACTGGCTTGGCGCATCGACGGAAAGATGATCGCCAGCGGTGGCGAGGACGGCGTCCTGATCTGGTGGGATTCGAGCGATGGTTGGCCCGCAGTGATCAAGAACAACGCACACCAGCCCAAACGGCCGGAGGGGGTTTTCGGCGTCCTGCCCAACGGGGTGTTGTCGGCGGCCTTTGGACCAAACGGCGATCTGTTGACCGCCGGACGCGACCGCCAGCTACGGCTGTGGAATCCGGCGGGAAGCCAGATCCGGGCGATCCCGCAAGAGTCCTCGTTGCCGATCCAAGTCGCCGTTAGCCAGGATGGCAAGACGCTGGTCGCCGGCGATTCAGCTGGGCAAGTCCACTTCCTGGACGAAAAAGGCAAGCCACTAGCGGCTGGCAGGTGAGCTCGTAATCGTTTACTCCTTGACCTCGTCGCGGCAACGTGATAAATTCGCATAAGCTTAAGGGTTCGTAATCGGGGCTTCCCGCCTCACTGTCCGCAAATTCTCAAAGGGTCCCAGATGATCAAAAGTTTTCCGCTACGACGCATACTCGCTACGTCCATGCTCGCGGTGCTGTCCCTCGCGCCGCTTGCCGCCCAAATGTCCGTCAACGGCACAATCACCGGAGCCGTCCAAGATCCGTCCGGTCAATTTATCGCAGGTGCCACAGCGACGCTGACCAGCAACAAGACCAACCAAGCCACCAGCACCACATCCAATGCCGCCGGTGTCTTCAACTTTGTTGCCGTACCACCGGACACCTACAAACTCAAACTCGAGCACAGCGGCTTCAAGGTCGCCGAACGCACGGGAATCCTGCTGAACGCCAATGACCGCATGAATTTGGGAGAGATCCAACTCCAGATCGGTGCCGTCAGCGAAACCATTTCCGTGGAGGCGCAGGCGACGCAGGTACAGACGGACAGTTCCGAGCATTCGGCGATTCTGAGCTCGACACAACTCGAAACACTCACTGCCCGTGGCCGCGACGTGGTTTCCATGCTGCGCACCATTCCCGGCGTCCAGTACCAATCGGACCAGGATTCCGTGGGCGGCCAGTACGGCACCGGTACGCCGAGCATCGGCGGCACGCTGTCGGGCACCAACATTCTGGCGGTCGACGGCGTTGTTTCCAACGACCAGGGCAGCCCGAACGTTTTCTCCAGCGTTACCACCTTGGACGCCATTGGCGAAGTTAAAATCATCCTGAACAGCTACCAAGCCGAATATGCGGGCAACGGCGGCGCAATCATGCAGGTTGTCACCAAGTCCGGCGGACGCGATTTCCACGGCACGGGCTACTATTACGTCCGCAACGAGGACTTCAACGCAAACGACTTCTTCAGCAACCGGAATGGTGTGAATCGTCCCCAGTACCGCTACAACACGATCGGCGGCACAATTGGCGGGCCCATCTATATTCCCGGCAAGCTCAACCGTGATCGGAACAAGTTGTTCGGTTTCTATAACATGGAGCAGTGGCTTATCGCGGTTCCCGGTGCGGTGAACCAGTACACAATGCCCTCGGCCTTGGAGCGCGCAGGTGACTTTTCGCAGACCTTGGACGTCAGCGGCAAGGTGATCCCGATCAACGACCCCTACAATGGAAGCGCCCAGTTCCCGGGAAATGTGATCCCGAAGTCGCGGACCAACGCAAGCGGCCAGGCGCTGATGAACATCCTGCCCCTGCCGAACTTCGACAACCGCGCGATCACGGGCGGCAACTACAACTACCAGATCCAGGAGGTCCAGAAGGACCCCAAGCGCAGCCAACTGTTCAAGATCGACTACGTGCCCTCCGACAAGGACCACATCTACTTCCGCGGCAAGACTTGGATTGCACAGCAGGAAGGCTACGCGGTTGCTGGCGGATCCACTCCGGTCGGATTCTTCGGCCAGTGCTACTGCTTCACCGAGTGGGGCGTCGCCATGGTGGGCACGCACGTGTTCAGCCCCACGGTCGTAATGGAATATAACGTTGGCGGCCGGCACAACCGTGAAGCGTGGAAGCCCTACGGCGTCCATGGCACCGATGCGGACGAGCTGAAGAAAGTGCTGCGCTCCTCGATCGGCTACACGCTAGGCCAGTGGTATCCCCAGGCGAACGTAAACGGCTACATCCCGCGCTACTCCTTCGGCGGTGTGCCGAGTGCACCGAACGTTAGCTATGACAGCCGGTTGCTGACCGGCGGTACCGATTTCACGTTTAACTTCAACGACAGCATTTCGTGGACCAAAGGTAAGCACCTGATCAAAGTCGGCGGTGATTTCTACCGGATCCGTGAGTATGAAGGCGAGCAGAGCACGTTCAGCGGCACCTTCGACTTCGGCAAGAATACCTCGAACCCGCTCGACACCAACTATGCGTTCTCCAACGCGGCCTTGGGCGTTTTCAACAGCTACACGGAATCCAATCAACGCTATGGCGCGAATATGCGGCAGAGCGAGGTCGAGTGGTTCGCGCAGGACAGCTGGAAGGTCAACAAGCGCCTGACCTTGGACTACGGTATCCGCTGGAGCTGGACGAATGAAATGCATCCGGCCAGGAAGGGTGAGCAATCTGTTTGGGCCCGCAACCTTTACAACGCCAAGGAAACGCCGGCCCTGTACCAGCCCGTGATTTCCGGCGGCGTGCGGCAGGCACAGAATCCGTTGAACGGGGCACTGTTGCCGGCGACCTACATCGGCCTGTTCGTCCCGAACAGCGGCAATCCGGCCTCGGGTGGTGTAACGGCGGGAGTGAGCACCAACGTTCCGAGCGGTTTCGTCAACCAGCCGCCGGTCCTCTGGGGCCCGCGCCTCGGTTTCGCCTATGACGTTTTCGGCAACGGCAAGACAGCGGTGCGCGGCGGCGCGGCCATTCTTTACACCTTGCGTACCAGCAAGTGGAGCAACATGGTGAACAACCCGCCAGCCATCCTCACCCCGATCACCTACTACGGAGACATGCGGACGTTCATCCAGACGGCCGGCACGCTGTCACCCTCCAACACGCAGGGCTTCAACATCAACAACAAGACGCCGAACAACTACAACGTGACATTCGGCGTCCAGCAGGATCTGACTCACGGGTTTGTGGCCGACGCGTCCTATTTGGGCGTACTGGGCCAGCACATCCAACAGACCTTGGCTCTGAACACTGTTCCCTACGGAGCCCGGTTCGCGGACAAGAACTTGGATCCGACATCGCCGGGCAAGCCGCTACCGGACAACTTCTTCCGTCCCAATCCCGGCTACAACAACGTGTCGTGGATTGACGACGCATACAACTCCAACTACCACGCGTTGTTGTTCACGCTGAACCGCCGCATGCGCACAGGCATCCAGTTCGGGCTTTCCTACACGTACTCGAAGTACCTCGATTACACAGGCATCCCGATCTACCGCCCGCTCCGCGCATGGTCGTATGGTTTCGACGGTGCGGACCAGACCCACAACGTGTCCATCAACTATTCCTACAATCTGCCGAGCGTTTCCAAGCACATGGGCAACAACGCTGTTGTGAAGACCGTGTTCGACGGTTGGCAGTTGAGCGGCATCAGTCAGTTTGTCAGCGGCAGCCCGTTGGGTGTCGGGTTCAGCACCGTCCAGGGAACCGACCTGACCGGTGGTGGCGACGGCCAGCGCCTCAACGTCGTTGGTAATCCGAATGCAAATGGTTCCACGTTCTTCGCATGGTTCAATCCGGCTGCCTTCGCGGTGCCC
>CAITMP010000300.1 GCA_903893525.1 uncultured Acidobacteriia bacterium
AACTCGCGTTGAGCAGCCTCTTCCACCCCAACCTTGATGTGAAGCGTGGCGTAGGCGGTGACCACCAGCCCGGCTACCAGCAGACCCATGGCGCCCCACCAGCACCTTCACCCCGCAGACGAAGAAATTCGGCCCGCGCGGTGGATTTGCCTGGTCCCCCGATTCGAAAACCGCCGTCCGAGGTGGTTTCGGCATCTTCTGGGCCCCGCTTCCGTTTTCGTTCCAGAGCACGTTGGGCTATTCGCAGTCCACGCCGATCATCACCTCGGTGGATAACAACTTCACTCCCGCAGCCACCATCCAGAACCCCTACCCCAACGGACTCCTCCAGCCGACAGGCAACACGGCGGGGGGGCTCACCGGCATCGGGCAAGCGATCACCGTCTATGACCGCGGCACCAAGTCCGCAGGCTACGTGGAGCAATACTCGTTCGATATCCAGCGCCAATTTGGATCCTGGGTTGTCTCGGCCGGCCTGATCGGCTCGCACGGACTCCATCTGGTTCAGGACGGCCGCAACATCGACCAACTTGACCCCAAGTACCTCTCGCTCGGCACCGCCCTCAACACCAGCGTGCCCAACCCGATGTACCTGAAGGGCGGCACGCTGAACGTCGGCAACCCGACCATCACGCGTTCGCAACTGCTGCTACCCTTCCCGCAGTTCACGTCCGTAACGGTGAACAGTTCGGATACCAACCATTCCTCCTACAACTCCGTTCACGTCAAGGTGCAGCGAAAGTTCTCCCAGGGGATGACCGCATTGGCGACGTATACGAGGTCGCGCCAGACCGATCTCGCTTATGGCAACGTGGCAAATAGCTTCAGCACCGCTCCGGCCGGTCCCCAAAACGCCTACGACCTGAAGGCGGAATACGGGCTTTCGACCACGGATTCCCCCAACCGCCTCTCGATGGCTTACACCTATGAACTGCCGTTCGGCAAGGGACGCAAGTTCCTCGCCAACAACAAGTACTTGGATGCGGTGATTGGAGGTTGGTCGGCGAACGTGGTCAACGTGATGCAGTCGGGCTACCCGCTGGCGATTTCGCAGCCGAACAACAACAGTGTCTTCGGGGCCAGTACACAGCGCCCGAATGCCACTGGCGTTTCGCCGGCTCCGGACCTTCCCTTCGCCAAGCGGATCGACGGCTGGATCAACTCCGCCGCTTTCTCCGTCGCGCCTCAGTTCACCTTCGGCAACCTGAGCCGGACGATTTCGCTCCGCGGCCCCGGCACCATCAGCTGGGATGTCTCGGTGTTCAAAACGTTCCAGCTCTGGGAAGGTTTCAAGGCCCAGTTCCGGGCAGAGAGCCTGAACGTTGCCAACACGCCGCAATTCTACGGTCCGAACACCACCTATACCAGCCCCTCCTTCGGCCTGATCACCAGTCAGGCGAACTACCCCAGGCTGATTCAGTTGGGTGTGCGGTTTACCCGTTAGACCCCTTCAATTCCCTGATTTCTCCCCTTGGTTGTTTACTGGGACCCTGTCCTTACCTGGACAGGGTCCCGATTTTTATTTGAGGGAATCCGACTGCTTTCGGGATTGTAATCTTGGTGGGCCCTGCAGGACTCGAACCTGCAACCAAGGGATTATGAG
>CAITMP010000301.1 GCA_903893525.1 uncultured Acidobacteriia bacterium
AGCATTTCAAGCACGTAGTACTTCGGGCGCGAGGAATTTTCCTCGGCCTGGTACAGCGTGGGGTCCTGGCTCCAACGCTCGTGCCATTTCAGTTCGATCTGCTTGTGGTCGTATGTCTTTTCGGGCATCGTCTTTTTGGAACCCTGTAAGGGTCTATTCACCAGTTTTGCAGAACGGACTTGTTAGCCTGAAGGAACATCATTATGTCTCTTTGGGATGGGCACCTGCCGGATGGCTCATGGATTCGGATGGGGACCTTCCACTCCCGTCGCACCTACTCCCACATCCTTATGGGTGTACCGGATCAGCAGGATATTCAGAGGGTCCTCGACCACGCCCCGACATGGGCCCGCCGATTGTGCGGCGATCCCATACTCATTCTGTCTCCAACAATCAGCATGGACTACTCCGACCCCCGCCCGCCATCTTTTGTGTGTTGCGGGAAGTTCAGGGGTCCGGCAAAGGACCTGCTCGAATGCTTTTCCTACCTGAACATTGTCTGGTTTCAGGACCAGAGCCCAATCGAGGGGCTCCAACTGGAACTGACTGATTCGGACTGGTGGAATTCCGCAATTGACTCTTGCGACTCACCCCACCCCTCAGTCCAAATCGAAATCCCGTTTCTTCTTTCCGAACTCCGGGTCGGCCTTCGCTTGTTTGAACAGTTCGTCAAACTTGCGATTCAGCACTTGGCTCTGATTTTTCTCCGCCGCGAATGACTTCTGGAACGCTTCTTCACGTCGCCCCGACTCGCCCTTCAGTTTCTGCACCGCTGCCGCCAGATCCTCGATCGGCTTTGCCTTTACCGGTTCAACGTGGGCGATCACAGTTTTCAGGTCGGGATCGATCTTCAAGACACCTTGGCAGCATGGGCAGGTAACTTCAAACAGGGCGCGGGACATACCCTATTATGTCGCGGGTGAAGTGTTGGATACCACGCCCGACCGACTGATTGCTGGAAGGGCCCTACGGTCTTCCGCCCTCCGTACACCCTCACGCCGGTCTTGGCCGCGAGCTACTTCCTTCCCGGTATACACCGCCCTGTCGGCGCGCTCCATCAACGCCTTCGCCGACTCCTTGCCATCCCATTGGGCGATTCCAATTGACGCTGTAACTGGCACCTTCACAATATTGGAGCCGGAGTGGATTTTGTACTCGACAAAAGCCCACTGGCGAACGGCTCCGGCCCGTACCTCTGCTTCCTTGAAATCTCCAGCCACCAACGCCACGAACTCGTCCCCACCCCATCGCCCGACAAGATCCGCCAGCGTAAACTGCTCCTTGAGTTCAGCCGCGAACTGCCTAAGAAGATCGTCGCCCGCCAAGTGCCCGTGCTGGTCATTCACGATCTTGAAACGGTTCAGGTCGAGCAACATGAGCGTGAATATCTTTCCCATTTTCATCCGGACATCCATTTGCCGCTCGAACCCGCGACGGTTGGCAAGCTGGGTAAGAACATCCACGGAGGCGGCCTTTTCCGACTCCTCCAGCCGTGTCCGGTACTCGGCCACTTCCGTTGCCAGAAGCCGCATGGACGACCGGCTCTCCTCCGTCATCTTTTCAACGCAGGCGTTTAGCGCTGTTGCGCTTTCGAGTATGGACCGGCGGACAACCGCCAAGTCGCGTTGGTCGGCGATGCTCCGCATCTTTCCCGCGACTCCACCAATCTCTTTACCGTATCGCTCGTCCCGTTGTCCAACGGCCTCGGCGGCACGGGAAACGACACCAATAATCTCCCGCAGCTCGCGCTCGTTTTCATTGTGGTGCCGCAGTGCATCGTCGGCCCAGCGGTTGAGCTCCTGCCGCAGGTGTGAACTTGCATGCTCCAGCGACTCTTTACGTTCGCCGCCATCCATGAGTTGCTGGAGCTCCGCAAGGTTGCGTTCCAATTCGGAACCGACCCCCGGAACGGCACGGGGAACGCTTTCGCCTATGGCAAAAAGAAGGCTTCGGTATGGGGACGCGGGCGAACTCGTCGACTTTGCCTTCGGTTGATCGAGGAGCTTCTCCCGGTAATCTTCGATGTGCTTGAGCAGGGATATCATTTTGCGCGGTCCAGCCTATGAACCCCTATCGGCAGAACCGCGCAAAAACTTTACTGCTTGCTCAAAC
The DNA here is from genome assembly GCA_903893525.1 of uncultured Acidobacteriia bacterium. Lineage (GTDB taxonomy): Bacteria > Acidobacteriota > Terriglobia > Bryobacterales > Bryobacteraceae > BOG-234. Next base: position 2,113 of record CAITMP010000301.1, read on the forward strand.
GTTTATAGTATTCGGCCACTGCATTGGCGTAGCCCGGCGGTGTGTTCCGAGGGCTGACGCTACGCACGCTGCCGTCGCTCGCTGCCAATTTGCGCCGCAACAGCAGCTCGACCTCGTCCAATGCCCCGCGCAGCTGGCCGTCGATCACATCCTGCATCTGCTGGTGCGCGCCCCAGTTCTTGGGGTCGATGCGTTGCACCTCGCCCATTAGTTGCTGGTACTCGCGGGCCATGTCCTTGTCGCCCGCAACTTGATTGCGGAGGCGACCAAGGTCCCGAACAAGGTCGTTGTAAGCCTGTTCGGCGTCGGCGCGTGACATCCCTTCGCCGGATTGCGGATTATTGTTGGTGGCACCGTCGATCCGCCTGGTGTCCCCGTTCCATCCGGGACCGTTCAGCTGCCCGCCATTATTTGAGCCCAGTCCTCCGATGTTGCCGCCGTTATTGCCGCCGAAATTGCCCGCACGGGCTCCGCCTTGACGGTTGGCACCACCCTGCTGCCCACCGCCGCCCTGTGCATTTCCAGCCTGCTGGCCCCCGCCCTGCTGACCTTGGCCCTGCTGACCCTGGCCCTGCTGGCCTTGGCCCTGCTGACCTTGGCCCTGCTGACCTTGGCCCTGCTGACCCCCGCCCTGCTGACCTTGGCCCTGCTGGCCCTGGCCTTGCTGGCCATTCCGGGCCATCTGCTGCCCCTGTCCTTGGCGGCCCTGTTGCTGGCCGTTTTGCCCTTGACCTTGTTGACCCTGCTGCTGTCCACGCGCAGCGCGCGAGAGCTGCTCAATATCTCGTCGAACGCGTTCTGCCTGGTTCAGGGCCTGCTGCATCGCGACGGCCCCCTTGTCCTTCTCGTCGCCCGTCCCGCCTTGGTTGCCAGCCGTCTGGCCCTCCAGCTTCTTCAACTCATCCTTGAGATTGTTCAACGACTGGGTTACCGGAGCCTCGCGCATCACCGCATACTGGCCGTAACCCTGCCGAAGAGCCTGTTCGGTGAAATCCATGCGGGTTCCCACCTCGTCCTGCTGGCTCTTCCCCATCGCATCCCGCAACTTCTTCGCGGCATCGGGTTGGGTTCCAGCCATGTTGCGGGAAGTCTGCTGCATCTTCTTCTGCAGATCGTCGTAGGCGGCGTGCATCTGTTTTTTTTCATCCGCCATTTGCTGGGCCGTCTGCTCGTTTGTCTGGCCGCGGCCGAAGTTCTGCCGGAGACGCTGTTCGTAATCCTGCTGCTGGGACGCCAACTGATCGGCCTTGTTGGCCAAGTCGGCCATCTCGGCACCGCCCTGCTGGTTGCGCATCGACTGGATGGATTGCTGGGCTTGCTTCAGCTTCTCAGCCGCCTTCTGCGCTTCCGACTGGCCCGCAGTCGAACCCTGCTGTCCCGGCTGGCGTGCCGAAGCAGCCTGGCTCATATCGCGGGTGGCCTGCTCGATTTCCCGGATCGCCTGTTCCAGTTGCTGCTGGCTCTGCCGCTGCTGGGGAGTTTGCGGACGATTCATCGCGGACTGCTGTTGGCCCTGCTGTTGCTGCCCTTGGCGCCCGTTCTGCTGTTGGCTGCGCGATTGCTGGCCCTGTTGTCCGCTTTGGCCACCTTGGCTACCGTTTGATGAGGCCGACTGCTGGCCCTGTTGGCCCTGCTGCCCCTGCTGTCCGGATTGCGACTGCTGACCCTGTTGGCCTTGCTGACCCTGTTGGCCTTGGTCGCCCTTCTGCATTTGCTCCATCTCGCGACGGAGTTGTTCGGCCTCCCGACGCAGCATTTCCTGCTGCCAACGCTGCTGCGCCAACTGCGCCGGATTATTCTTCTGCTGTTCGGCCAATTCCTGCTGCCTACGGGCCAGATCCGCCAGCTTTTTCAACGCGTCGTCCACTTTCTGCTGCTGCTGCTCGGCCGCCGAACTGGCACTGGTTTCGTACTGGTTCTTGTCCTTGTCAAGTTCCAAGTCGAACAGGTTTGCCAAGTCCCGGCCGGCACCACCGCCACCCCCACCACCACCGCCACCACCGCCACGGCTGATCTGGATCTGGATATCACGGAAGGTCGATTCCGCACGCAGTAGGTGCTGCAACGCCTGCTGTTCGGGTGTCAAAGCGTCTTGGAAGGCCAATCCTTTGAGCTTCTCGGATGCCGGCGTCATCGCTGCCACCGCAGCTTCCATTTCCTTGACAAACTGGGAGAATCCGGCACCGTTGGCATCCAGCTGCCGGGCCTTGGTGCGATTGGCGAGCGACTGCGCCTGATCCCGCAACTTGGCTTGGACTTCCGCCAGGTACTTCCCGTTCTCCGCGGCCGCGGCCTTCGCCTTTGCGTCGCCCTTGATCTGGTTGAATGTGGCCGCGATGATTTCCTTCTGCCGCTCGGAAATCTGTTGCTCCTGTTCCTGTCCGCCCCCCCCACCACCGCCGCCGCCCGATTGCTGCGACTGCGTGTAGTTGAACTCAAACGGCACGGCTTGGATGAAGAACATGTCCGTTTTGGCCGAGTTCTTTCCGTCCTTGGTGGTCGCGTAGATGCTGACAATGTCGCCGGGGACCAGCTTGTAGTCCTCCATCGACAGCAGAATCTTGCCATCCACCTTCCTCGCGCCCTTTTGATTGAGCAAGGAAACAGTCTTTTCGGGTGCCCCGTTCACGGAATAATGCAAGTCCAGCTCCTGGAGCGGGAACTCGTCCTCGGCGGATACCGCAACTTCCACTTCTTCGATCGGGCTGACCTTGGCGTCCCGTCCAGGCTTGGTGATTTTGACCGTTGGAGGGGAAACCTTGCGTGCCTCGATGAAGTAGTCGTCGGTCAGGCGCACCATTTCGCCGTGGTCCATCACCCCCAAGTGGTAGGTTCCGTCCTTTTCGATGGTGACGCTGGCGTAGGTCTGGTTGTCGGTGGTCGCGGGAAGGCTGATGGTTTTGCCATCCTCGATCAGCAATTGCGCTCCCGCCAGCAATCGGTCCGTCTGGATTTCCAACTTGGCCACGGTGCCTTCGACGGCCCTGAGATCGCCGCCCGGATCCTCGGTCGTTGAAGCCATGCCGCTCCACGACGGGTACACGTATGTAACCTTGATGTTCTTGACCTGCGGCAATTCCACAGTATGGATCTTGTAAACGCCGGACTTGAGCCCACCCGCTTCCACGGTGTACTCAACATCCTCGCCGAGCCCGACGAACAAAAAGGAGAACCCGGAGCCGCCTTTTTGCGGGTCCATGGGCACTTCCTCCCACTTGCTGCCACTGGCGTACTTGGCCTTCAGAACCGCCTTCGAAGCCGTAAAGCCGGTCAACTGGGCCGAAACCAGCTGGTCGGTCTTCCTCCGGATTGTCTTGGAACCCGGTTCCACGGTGATGCTGTACATCGGCTTGGCGGCGTCTTTGGGGAAGCTCCCCCAGAGAAGTTGCGTGCCGGTTCCCAGCATGCCCGGCCCGGCAAACATCAGATAAAGCAGGACGGCGGCCGCGACGGCGGCAGCGCCACCGAACTGGAACATCCGCGAACTTTCGATGATCTGCTCCGGCTGGGCATCGCGCGCCATGTCGAGCGTATCCTCGGCCAAGAGCGGGAGGAACGGGTCGGAGGCGTTTTGCTTGACCTTTTCAGTGAACGTGAGCAGCCGTTGGTCGAACCCGGGTGCGCGGCGTTCCACTTCCTGGGCAGCCCGGCGGCGGTTGAGACGGGTGAGCGGAACGATCAAAGCCAATGCCGCGGTAGCGCCGATGCCGACGAAGAGCGCAAACCTGCCTGCGAGGAGGGTCGAGGGCGTGAAATTGGCCCAAGTGAGGATGCCGACGATCAACAGCGTCAGCACCAGCGCCGAGCCGGCGATCGCCGCCGCGCCCCGCGTCCACGTCATGAATTTCAGACGCTTTTCCAGACGATCCAAATAGTTCTGCAGACCTTCAAGTGGACTCATGCCGCTTCCTTACTTCCGGCGCTCAAATGCCGGTTGCCCAAAATCGATTCCGCCACTGCCAGCGCCGCAAGCAACGCCAGCACCCACCACCACAACTCTGTATTGTCGTCGCGGGTGTTCGAAGTTCCACCCGCCGCACCCGACGCCTTGGTCGGGGCTATCCCTGTATTTTTCCACAGATCGAGCGTCTCGCGTGTAACGGTTGCGAAATCGGACTCCCGGCGATCCGCATTGACGGCCGCCAGTTCCTCCCGGCCGTTCGCACGCCGGATGCTGTAGAAGCCCTCGCCGGGAAACTGGAATGTGGTCGCCTTGGAGGATTCCGATAGCGACAAAAGCCTCTTGTCCCCGGGCCCGATCACCTCGACCGGGATATTTTTCTCCTTGGTCGAGCGCAAGTCCACAAACGAGCCTACCTTGTAGGTGCCCCGGCCCGCTCCCACGCCCCCCATGAAGTGCGTCGTCTGTTCCACGAACGGCAGCCACACCGGCTGGATGGGCAGATTGTTCGCGACATTGTCGAAGGCCGAGGCGAACACGATCACGTGGCCCTCGCCAACCTTCTTGTCCACCAAGAGCGGAAGTCCGTTGGCCAACCGCGCTGCAACCCGGTACTCGGGGGAATCCGGCACCTGAAGCTTGGCGAATTGGAAGATCTCGACGCCGTCCCACCCCTTGGCCGTTCCGCCGCTGCCGATGGCGGGATACGATGTGTCCAATTGGGCCGCAGTTTGCACGGACTCATTCTCGGCAGCAATTGTGTGGAGGTCGAGGACCGGGATTCCAGCAACGGCAACCGAACGGCCGCGTGGGGCGTTGCGTCCGAGTGAAATCAGGATGGAACCGCCACCTTCGACGTACTTGGTGAGGGCTTCTTCGAGCTTCTGTGGGAGCGGACCCGGGTCCGAGAGGATCGTGAAGGCGAACTTCGCGGGATCGAGGTTGGTTGCGGTCGATGGCGTGCGGGAATCGAGGGTGAAGGCCGCGTCGGTGGCCGATTCCATTGCGGTACGGAGATAGAGGCCGCTGTTGTTGTCGTTGTCGCCGTGGATCAGGAGGGCGGGCTTGGGGTCGGCGCGTTCCACTGAGAAGAACCAATGGTCGTCGTTGGGAAAAGTGTCGCCTCCCTCAATGCGGATTTCGCATTTGGTGAGCCCATAGGGGACGTCGAGCGTGAGAAATTCCACCGTTGCGCGACCGTTGGCGGGTATCTTGACCTCTTTGGACTCGACCACCTTGTCCTTGGCGACGAGCGACACCTTCTTGGTGGCCTCGGGCGTGTTGAATCCGACGACCGTGGCGAGCGTCCTGACCTTTTTGGTGTCGAAGACACGGCTGGGGGCGTCGACGGTTTCGACGGTCCAGTTCGGGATGGGCTGATCCGAGAAGGGGTGGACGACGAGCTTGGTGCCGTCGGCGACTTTGAGGTCGGAAAACGCGGCGGGCAGGGAGGAGGCTTGGGCGTCGGTGAATACTTGTGCTTCGATGTCGGTTTTCAGGCTCTCGGCGGTGGAGCGGAAGACGCGGGAGATTTCGGCGTAGGAACTGAGGTCGTCGCCGGGTTCCATGGCCGTGACTGCGGCTTGGAGGGTGGGTTTGTCCGGCGTCATGTCAGTGATGAGACGCGCTGGACCGCCGAAAGTGACGATCTGGCCGCGGTCGGCCGGTCCCATTTTGCCGATTTCCTCAAGGGCGGACTGCTTGGCGTGCGCGAACCGGTCGCCTTGGCGCATGCTGAAGGAATTGTCGATGGCGAAGACGATGGTGCGGGCTCCTGTGGCTTTGGCGACAACCGTGGACCTTATATAAGGACGTGCGAAGGCGAGGATCAGGAGCGCGATGAACAGGCAGCGGAGCGTGAACAGGAGGATGTACTTGAGGCGCCGGTGCTTGATGGAGCTTTGCGTGCGCTTCTCGAAGAACATCAGGGAGCTGAAGCGTACCGGGGTCTGCCGGTATTGCTGGAGGAGATGGATGTAGACGGGTAGGCCCAGGAGGGCCGCCCCGGCGAGGAACCAAGGAGCTAGGAGACCCATGTGGATGCCCCTTTCGCACTGCCCTGCTCATGCCCACCGGAGGCCTGTGGGGCAGCCATTCTTGGCTGCAG
>CAITMP010000302.1 GCA_903893525.1 uncultured Acidobacteriia bacterium
CAGCGTCCCGCACGGTCGCCCCTCCCACGAAACTCCAGAGGAACCGGTCGAATGAGCCGAACTCCGCCTGTACGGCGAGAAACGCTTGGGCGTTGCGTTGGGCGCTCTCGATCTTCAGCCTGTTTCGGACGATGCCAGCGTCGGCCATCAGTCGGGCGAAATCTGTGGGTCCGTACGAAGCGAGGCGCACAGGGTCGAAGCCTTCGAAAGCAAGTCGGAATGCCTCCCGCTTGCGAAGGACCGTGATCCAACTCAGGCCGGCCTGAAAACCCTCCAGCAGCAACAATTCAAAAAGCGCCCGGTCGTCATGCAGCGGCACGCCCCATTCCTCGTCGTGGTACTGGGTGTACAGCGGGTCGTTGCCGCACCACCAGCAGCGGTCGGCGGAAAGCGATGTTTCCAAAGTGTCTCCCTCAACACACTAACACCAATACTCAGGTTTCCAGCCTTGACGAATCCCCAGCCAAACGATATGCTTGGCACGTCTGATACGTTTCAAAACAGTCTCAAAGCCCCTCGTCTGTCAAAATGGAAGCATCCGATGTCTAAAGCGAACACCGAACTCCTTCAAGATCTCTGGCTGGATTCCGAGGCCGAAAAACTAGCCTCCAACCCACTCGCCCTGTTGCGTTACCGCTCGAATCTTCTCGGCGCAGACCTTCGAATCACCAACTTCGGCGGTGGCAACACCAGCTCCAAGTTCGACCTCGCCGACCCCTTCTCCGGCCAACCCACCCGCGTCATGGCCGTCAAAGGCTCCGGCGGCGACATCGGTTCCATCAAGGAGAGCGGTTTCGCCATCCTCTATATGGATCGGCTGAACCAGCTCAAGTCCATCTACCGTGGCGAGGAGTTCGAGGACGAAATGGTCTCCTACTACCCGCTCGCCGCCTTCGGACGCAATTCCGTCGCCGCCTCCATCGACACCGCCCTCCACGCCTTCCTCCCCTGGGACCACGTCGACCATCTCCACCCCGACTGGGCCATCGCCATCGCCGCCAGCGCCAACGGCGAGCGCAAGATGCACGAATTCAACAAGGAATTCAACCGCAACATCGTCTGGCTCCCGTGGCAACGCCCCGGTTTTGAGCTTGCGCTGATGCTGGAAGCCGCCGTGAAGGAGAACCCCAAGGCCGACGGCCTGTTCCTCGGTAGCCATGGCCTCTTCACTTGGGGTGACACCCAGCGCTCCTGCTACGTCAATTCCATCGAGACCATCGACCAGATGGGCCGCTTCATCAACGCCAGCGCCGCCACCAAAGGCAAGGTTTTCGGCGGCGTCAAGCGCGAAACCGTGGCAGATCGCGAAGCCGTCGCGGCCGCAATCCTCCCCGCCCTGCGCGGCATCTGTTCCTCCAACAAGCGCCAGATCGCCCACTACGCCGACCACGCCGACGCCCTCGAATTCGCCGGTTCCGAATGGGGCCAGGAACTCTGCGCCCTCGGCACCAGCTGCCCGGACCACTTCCTCCGCACCCGCATCTGCCCGATGTTCGTCGATTGGGCCCCAGGCGAGAGCTTGGAAATCCTCAAGAAACGCATCGCAGACACAGCCGTCGTCTACCGCAAGGAATACGCCGACTACTACAACGCTTGGGCACTCCCCGATTCGCCGAAACTCCGCGACTCCAACCCGTCCGTCGTCGTGATCCCCGGCCTCGGCCTCTTCGGCTTCGGCAAGAACAAGAAGGAAGCGCGCATCACCACCGAATTCTTCATCAACGCCATCCACGTGATGTCGGGTGCGGCGGCTTTGGAGGACGGCAACATCCCCAACCCGCTCGCCCAAGCGCGCCGCCCCGAGCAGTCGCAGCACTTCGCCACCGCCCACAACTACGTCGCCCTGCCCCGCCCGGAAGCCTTCAAGATCGAATATTGGGCGCTGGAAGAAGCGAAATTGCAGCGCATGCCGGCGGAGGCCGAATTCAGCCGCAAGATTGCCTTGGTGGTCGGTGGCGGCAGTGGTATCGGCCGCGAAGTGGCTCTGATGCTCGCCAAGCGCGGTGCCCACATCGTGGTCGCGGACATGAACGCCGAAGCGGCTGCGGACGTCGCGAAGGAAGTCGCCAAGCTGACCTCCTCCGAAACTGTTTCGTCGGTCGCGGTGAATCTCGCTTCCTCGGAGAGCCTCGCCGCTGCGATACGCCATACGGTCCTCACCTTCGGCGGCGTGGATACGGTCATCAACACGGCCGCAATCTTCCCTGTGGGCACCGGCCCCGGCGGCAAGCTGACCGAATCGCAGTGGAACACCACGTTCCTCGTCAACGTAACCGGCAACTTCCTGCTGGCCGAAGAAGTCAAGAAGGTTTTGGTGGAACAGGGTCTGCCCTCGACCATCGTGCTGACCAGCTCCGCCAACGCCGTGGTGCCGAAGTTCGGCAGTGAAGCCTACGACATCAGCAAGACCGCCCTGAACCACCTGATCCGCGAATTGGCGGTCGGTTTCGGGTCGCTCGCACGCGTCAACGGCATCGCACCGGCGACAGTCGTGGCCGGATCGACCATGTTCCCGCGCGACCGCGTCATGCAGTCGCTCTCGAAATACAAGATCGCGTACGACGAATCGGAGTCCACCGAGGACCTCCGTGATAAGCTGGCAAACTTCTACGCCCAACGCACGATTACGAAGCGTCCCATCCTGCCCAAGGACAACGCGGCGGCCATCGTGTGGCTTGCGGGTGATGAAAGTGCCAAGACGACTGGGCACATCATCCCGGTCGATGGCGGTCTGCACGAAGCGTTTTTGCGCTAGTCAGCCCGCAGGAAATACTTAAGGAATCTCCGAAATGTCGAACAGAACCTTCTTCACTGACGCGCTTACGGCTGGCGACGGCATCGTCCGTCTAGCCCCCTGCTGGGTGCCGCGTTCGTTCCTGATGCCCGGCGGGCGCTTGAAGCTCGACCCGCGCGACCTCTATGCCCTCGGCGCACACCGCGGCGGCATCGACGAGCGCTGGTTCTCCTCCACCACCAAGGCTGCCAACGGCCCGCTCACGGCTCACGACGAAGGGCTTAGCTACATCGAGTTCGCGGGGAAGAAGCTTCTGCTCAAGGAAGCCATCGAGACCGTCGGCGACCTGTTCCTCGGCGCGGACGTCATGGCCGAGCACGGCGGCTGGAACCTGCTCTGCAAGTTCTTCGACAATCTCGGCCCGATTCCCCACCACCTCCACCAGAACGACGAGTTCGCGGCGCGCGTGGGCCAAAAGGGCAAGCCGGAAGCCTACTATTTCCCGCCACAGTACAATTTCAAGGACAACAACTTCCCCTACACCTTCATGGGGTTGAATCCGGGTACGACGAAGGACGATCTCCGCCGCTGCTTGGAAAAGTGGAACGAGGGCGACAACGAGATCCTGTACCTCTCGCGCGCCTACAAGCTGAAGCCGGGCACGGGCTGGCAGGTGGACCCGGGTATCTTGCACGCACCGGGGTCGCTGGTGACCTACGAGCCGCAGGTAAACTCGGACGTTTTCGCGATGTACCAGTCGCTGGTGGAAGGCCGCGGGGTGCCGTGGGACCTGCTGGTGAAGGACGTCCCGGTGGAGCACCACCAGGATCTGGACTACCTGATCGACATGCTGGACTGGGACGCGAATGTGGACCCGGACTACTCGGCGAACCGCTTGTTCCATCCCTACGAGGTTCCGGGCACGGGGTCCTTGGAGCTGGGTTACAGCGATAAGTGGATTGTCTACTCGACGCCGCACTACTCGGCGAAGGAGTTGACGGTGTATCCGGGCCAGACCGTGACCATCAAGGACGCGGCGGCGTACGGCATGATTCTGACGTCGGGCTGGGGCATGATTGGCAAGCATGTGGCGGAGACGCCGAGCTTGATCCGGTATGGCCAGATGACGCAGGATGAGTTCTTTGTCACCGCGGATGCTGCCAAATCTGGCGTCGTGATTGAGAACAAGTCGGCGACGGAGAATCTGGTGATGCTGAAGCACTTTGGACCGGGCAATCCGGAAGCTCCCAAGACGAAGTTGTCGTAGGCCATCCCAAGGCCGAATTCAGGCGTGAGGCCCTTCAAATAAGAGCCTCACGCCGTGCGATGCCCCGCAATTCCCATCCGCAAGCCCCCAACCCCATGCAAGCTGACTACTTAGCCTTTGACCTCGGCGCGGAAAGCGGTCGCGCTATTCTTGCCCGTTATGACGGTTCCACAATCGACTTGAAGGAAGTCTCGCGCTTCCCCAACCTGCCTGTTGCTCAGGCCGGGTCGCTTCGTTGGGACGTCCTCCGGCTCTGGTCGGAAATCCGGCGAGTGCTGGAACACCCGCCGGTTACCAAAGTCGAAAGCATCGGCTTCGACACCTGGGGCGTCGATTACGCCCTCATCGGCGAAGGCGGGCAGCTCCTCGAAAACCCGTATCACTACCGTGACAAGCGCACCGAGGGCATGGTCGAGAAGGTCTGCGGCATCGCGGGTCGTGCCCGCATCTACGAATTGACCGGCATCCAGTTCATGCCGATCAACACGCTCTACCAGTTCTACGCAGGCGCGCAGTCGTCGCCAAGGCTGATCGCGGCGGCGGACGCGCTGGTCACCATTCCAGATCTCTTCAACTACTGGATGACCGGCAACCTAGGGGCCGAGTACACCAACGCGACCACCACCCAGTTCATGAACGCCCGCACGCGCGGCTGGGCGACCGAGATCTTCGACGCCCTCGGACTGCCGACGCGGCTACTTCCACAGATTTTCGAGCCCGGCGAGGTCATCGGCAAACTGCGAGGCGACGTCTCGAAGGCGTTGGAAGGGACTCCGGTCGTGGTGCCCGCGTGCCACGACACCGGTTCAGCGGTGGCAGCGGTGGAGACCATGGGGCGGGCGGCGTTCCTGAGTTCCGGGACGTGGTCGCTGCTGGGGACCGAAGTTTCCGCGCCGGTAATGACCCCGCGCGCACTGGAACTCAACTTCACCAACGAGGGCGGCGTTTGCGGGACCACCCGGCTGCTGAAGAACATCGGCGGCCTGTGGCTGCTGCAATCGTGCCGCCGGATCTGGGCCGAAGCGGGCCGCGAATACTCGTACGACGACCTGCTCGCGGCGTGCGGGGAGGAACAACGGCAGTTCCGGTCGCTGGTGGACCCCGACTACCCCGCGTTCCACAGTCCGGACAACATGGTGGCGGAGATTGAGCGCTACTGTGCGCGCACCGGACAGCCTGCGCCGGATTCCCCCGGCTCGTTCACACGGTGCATCCTCGAGAGCCTCGCGTTCAAGTACCGCTACACGATGGATTCGCTGGAG
>CAITMP010000303.1 GCA_903893525.1 uncultured Acidobacteriia bacterium
CAGCGTCATGTTCGCGTACGACGTCCGCAGTCCATTGATCACGGTATTTCCGTTGCCGTTGTACGAGACGCCGGCTTGTGTTTGGATCAGCGCGAGGGGATCGCGGTCAATCACGGGCAATTTTTGGATCTGCTCGGTGGTAATGACAGTGGAGATTTCCGCATTGCCAGTCTGGACGGACTCCTGGTCCGCCGTAACATCCACCGATTGCGACATGGTCGCGAGTTGCAGGGTGATGGTTTGGACGTCGGTCTCGCGGGCCCCGTCGACCGGGACGCTGCGCAGGGTGCTGGTGAGAAATCCTTTGGACGACGCCGCGAGGTCGTAGGTGGCAGGCCGGACGCCGATTAGCCGGTAAACGCCTTCTTTTGATGTGGTTGTCGAAAGAACGGTGGCTGTTCCCCCCGGCAACGTAATGTTTACGGTGGCGTTTGGAATGGGTGCTCCGGATGCGTCCTGCACACTGCCGGTCAGGCGCCCCGAGAACTGTGCGCCTACCGGAAGGCAAAAGACCAAACAAGCGAGTACAACGCGGATTCCCATATCTCTATTGAAACCCGAATCCGCTCCCCGTGTCGCTATTTTTTCAACAGGATTCGTGTTCCGGGAATGGAACAGGCCGATTGGAGCCCTAAAAAACGAAAGGTCCGCCCCCGGTGGGAGCGGACCTGATTCGAGGGGTGTGATTTCACCCGGCGGGTGCGTTCGGTAATACTTCCTCCGAGCCCCAACGCACGGATGCCCGGAAAGCTTAGCCTTCCGCCGAATCCGTGCCCTTTTTCTTCTTGGCGGGAGCGCCTTCCGGCTTGGCCTTGGCCTTGGGTGTGGCCGGTCCGCGCTGCTGGGCAGCCGCGAGCCAGGCTGGTGGACGACCACGGCGCTTGCCGCCTGCGGCCAACCGTTCGAGACTGAGGATGGCTTCCTCCAACTGTGCGTGCTCCTGGCGCAATTCTTCCAGGATTTTCGTGATATCCATTTATTCTCCTTGCCTGTTCCTTGGCGGCCTCGGCGGCCCCCAACGCCTTTACTGTTATGAAACCGGAACGCTACTTCCGTATTCTTCCGGCCCGCATGCCTTTCCGGGAAAGCCGAACAACGCCATCGGGCAGAAGTATTGTTCCGTTTACGGAACAAGCTGAGTATATCATTCGTTGCATGTAAATTGCCAGCAAAAAATTACGGCTGGCGCACGGGCTGCATTGGAATGCCGCCGGGGATATTCGCATTTGGCTGATTCCCGCCCTGGACATTACCGGCTGGCTGCCCGGGAATTCCGCCCCTGCCGCCTCCCCGCGCAGGATCCTTCGTAATATCGTACACGAATTCCCACTCATTGTAGGTTGTGCGCTCATTGAATACCTTGATTCCCTCGCGCTCGGCCTTGCTTGCGACCCCGCCCACGCCGCCGCCAATGACTTGGCCGCCCATGTTCTGGCCCAGCGGTGTGCCTGTATTGTTTCCGCCGATGCCACCGTTGGCCTGATTTCCTGTACCGTCTCCACCCTGGCCCAAGCCATTGAATCCGCCGGGTCTGGGCGTCGTCAGAATCTGGTTGATCAGGTTGGCTGCGGATTGTGGAGGACCATTGGGTTGACTTTGGCCACCATTTCCAAGTCCACCGGGTTGAAATCCAATGCCACCGGGGAATCCCGGCGGAAAGCCGCCATTCGGGCCGGGATTTTGGCCGGGGCCTCCTTGTCCCGGTTGTCCCTGGCCTGGAATACTTGGCTGTCCAACTCCACCAGCATTTGGATTGACTGGTGACCCCGGTACTCCAGTCACGGTCGCAGGCACGATCCGACCATCCGGCAGCACCATGACCGGTCCCGACGCGGCCGGACCACTCGGATCCACGGTTCCAGGGCCCGAGACGCCGTCACTGGGACGTCGTCGTGTGGCGAGATTGACACCCTCCTGAACCCCGGACGGCGGAGCGGCACCCAAGCCCTGCATCTCGGTGATGAACGTCTGCGGGCCGCTCTTGTCACCCTTTTTCGGCCCGTAAACCAGGGAATCGATGAAAACGCCCCCCGGTCCGACGTGGATCAACCGCCAATCGTCCTTGCCCGTCATCGGATCTGTGTACTTGCGCCGCAGAAATCGAAGGCCTTGGGACTTTTCCAAGCTGTCAATATCCACCGGATAGCGGTTGTATTTGCGGACGTAGAGGGAAATCGCGCGGGAGAACTGCTTGCCCCGGTCAATCAGCATCTGTTCCTTGTCGCGCTGGGCCTCGAACGCCATCCTCGGCAGCTGCCTGTAGAGCAGTACTGCGAATGTCGCGGCCATCGCAAATATGGCGAGGACTGCGTAGCCCGATTCGGGATGCTTGTTCCTTTTTACGCGCACTGGTGTGACTCCCCGGTCCACACCGCCTAGAGGGCGATATTGTCCTGGACCTTGATGGTTTGGGTGCTTTTGAACTGGGTGTCCTCGATCGTGATTTGATCACGCTCGATTCGCACTACGCGGTATCGCTTCAGGAAGACATCGTTTTCCCCGGCAATCAGAATGGAATCGCCATCCAAGAGAAATGCTGTGCGCTGCCGGATTTCCGCCTCGCGACCACCCTTTTGTCCCGAGCGGTAGGCCACCGACTCCTTGAAACCGTAGTACTTGAACGTCATCTGCGGAGCCTGCGGAGGAGGTGGCGGTCC
>CAITMP010000304.1 GCA_903893525.1 uncultured Acidobacteriia bacterium
GCCAAGGACCAGGTCCGTTCGTTCGGCACTCCCCTCGGCCCGGTTCCCGAAAAGCGCGCCCCGACCAACGGCCTCATCATTCGCCACGGCTACATCGTTGCCGAGTTCGGAGATACCTCCGCTGTAGACCCGATGTACAGCGCGGCCAAGAGCTTTCTTTCCACCATTGCCGGGTTGGCCGTCTCGCGGGGACTGATCAAGAGCGTGGACGATCCGGTCGCCAGCTCCATCCACGATGGCGGCTACGACTCGCCGCACAACGCCAGGATCACTTGGAAAAACCACCTCCGCCAGGAAAGCGAGTGGGAGGGCGAAATGTGGTCCAAGAACGCGAACTTTATCGGCCACGACGCCTACGGCGCGGGTGAAATGAAACCACGGGCCATCCTCGACCCCGGCTCGCACTACGAATACAACGATGTCCGCATCAACCGCTTCTCGCTTTCCCTTCTGAAACTGTTCGGCCGCAGCCTGCCGGATGTACTGAAGGAAAATATATGGACCCGGTGGGTGGCTCCGGCACGTGGCGCTGGGTGCCATACAACAATTCCACCATCGACCTGAACGGCAAGAAGGTTCCGTCTGTGAGCGGCGGTACGCGCTGGGGTGGGGGATTGTGGATGAACTCCCTCGACATGGCTCGTTTCGGCCTGCTGGCACTCAACCGGGGCAAATGGGGCGACCGCCAGCTGATCCCGGCCACCTGGTTCCGCGATGCCGTTGTGGCCAGCGACCACGGCCCCGATTACGGCTATCTCTGGTGGCTCAACACCAAGCACCAGAAGTGGCCCAGCGCGCCCACCACAAGCTTTGCCGCCATCGGCAACGGCTCCAATACAATCTGGATCGATCCCGAGCACGACATCGTCATCGTGTGGCGCTGGCACCAGAACAGCGGCATGGACGGCCTCATCCAGCGAGTTCTTGCCGCGGTCACGAATTAAAAGGCATTCACAACCGCTTCCATGAACTCCATTTAATGGGATCATGGGCAACGGAGGGGCGCGAACTGCGTCGTATTGGACATGAGGACCGGCACACAACTTTTCACCATCTTGCTGACGGCGGCGCTGGGGAGCCAGCTCTCCGCCCAACCCCGTTTCAACCAGGAGGTCCGTGACATCCGTGCCAACATCACCGGCGGCCCGATCAACGAAGGCCGGTGCAATATAGAGGTCAACGTGGACGACGTCGCCGTGGTGGAGTTTTCCGGTGATCGTGGCCGTATTGTGACCCTTTCCGGCCAGCCTTCCGAGTGGCGTCGCATGGTTTGCAGCGCACCGATTCCGGCGGATCCGATTGACTTCCGCTTCCGCGGCATCGACGGACGGGGACGCATCTTCCTGCAAAACGACCCCCGTAGCAACCGTGGCGTGGCCGTGGTCCGCATTGAAGACACCAAAGGCGGGCGCGAGGGATACACCTTCGAACTGCTCTGGAGAGGTGCCGCCTATGCCCAACCCCCTGCACCCCGTCCCCCGGTTTACTCCGAGCGTGAACGGGAGCGCGAGGACCGGTATAGGGACGAGAGGCGTCCCGAGCCCCGGCGCGATGTCGTGATAGTGAGCTGCGCGTCGTTCGAGGGCCGCCGCACGTTCTGCGAGGCCAACACCCGCAACGGCGTGATCCTACTACGCCAACGCGGTGAGCGCGAATGCCGCCAGGGTGAAAACTGGGGTTACGACCGGCGCGGCATCTGGGTCGACCGTGGCTGCCGCGCCGATTTTGAGGTGGCACGGTAGCTCCTGGGGTAGACTGATCAGGTCCCCATCGAAAGGCCGACCATGATCAAAAAAGTTCTCCTCGCATTCGTCCTCGCACTGATCGTGGTGGCGGCGTACGTACAAACGCGACCCGCCACCTACCTCGTTACGCGCACCACGAGCATCGCGATGCCGCCGGCAACCGTCTTCGGGTTTGTGAATGATTTCCACAACTGGACCCAATGGTCCCCCTGGGCCAAGCTCGATCCCCAAATGAAAGAAACATACGAGGGGCCGGCGTCGGGCGTGGGCGCGGTCTACAAGTGGTCCGGTAACGACAAAGCCGGTGCCGGTGTGATGACAATCGTGGAGAGCAAGCCGGGCCAGAGTGTGTCGATCAATCTGGCGTTCACGAAGCCGTATGAATCCTCCAGCGTCGTCAAATTGGAAATGTCGCCCGAGGGTGCCGGAAGCGCCGTCACTTGGACCATGTCCGGTGAGAACAACTTCCTGCTCAAGGCGATGTCCACATTCGTAACGATGGACCAAATGGTTGGCAAGGACTTCGAGAAGGGCTTGGCACAGCTCAAGTCCGCTGCGGAAGCATCGGCAAAGAAGTAGCCTCTTGTACGCTGGAAGTTCCGCCGAATTTCCAGGAGAATACTTGCCGAATCCATTGCGCGTTGCCGCAGCGGTCTTGTTCTTGCCGATCGCCGCTGCGGCTTCAGCTGTTACGTTTGCGACATCCTTGCCGGTCGGGCAGGACCAAGTCATCATCCGTTTCAACATGCAGCCGTCGTTCTCGACACACCAGTTGAACAATTTTCAGTTTCCGGTAAGCGTTGGATACGGTGTCACTGCGAAGTTGGGCCTGTTTGCCGGATTCAGCCAAGGTTTCACCTCTTTGAATTCGGGCGCGGACCGTCCGCTCAACGGCGGTACGGGGGACACCAATCTTTACGCGCGCTATACGCTGTATAAAATCGACAAGCCCGGCGTCACTTTCCGCATCGCCCCTTTGGCCGGGGCTTTCCTGCCCACTGGCGACAACCGGTTCACCTTTCAAGGCAAGTTGCAATCGAAGTCGTTGCAGACGGGCTCGGGGACGTTTGATCCCTATGTTGGCGTGGCGCTCGGCCTTCAATACCACCGGGTTAGCGCCAACGCCGATGCGACATACCGATACAACCCGCTTTCCGCCAGCAACTTCAGCCTGGGCAGCGAAATGCGCCTCGACGGGCATTTCGAGTACAAGTTTTGGCCGTTCCACATGCCCGCCGAAGGCCTCCCGCACGTTGCAAACATCTCGGTGGAGAGCAACTATTTTCGGGACAGCCGGGACCACTTGAACGGGATTGTCTCGCCGAATTCCGGTGGGCGCATTTTCCGCGAAAGCGCCACACTGCAGCTTTCCAGCTTGCGATGGCAGGTAGGCGGCGGCGTGGTCCTCCCGTTGATGCAGGATTTGAACGGGACCGGCCGGACAACCCAGAAGATCGGCTACATGATGTTTTTCGAGTACTACCTCGCCATGCCGGTCTGGCGGAAGTCCGCCCGGAGGCATGCATGATACGCCTTCTGGGGTTTTTGATTGCAGCAGCCTCCTTGAATGCCGAAGTGATCACGCGCGCGACGGCCGGGGTGAACGGGATCACCTCGCCGCGCGGTTTTTTCAACATCTCGGTGAATATCTACCGGGTACCCGACGTGGAGTGGGTGAAGTTCGACTTGGAGGCCAACAGGCTGACCCTCGACTGCAAGCCCGGCAGCTCGATCACCGGGGACGAACTGCGCGCGGCGATCCGTGATGCGATGAATCTTGGCGGATTCAAGCCCGGCGAGGTCAAAGTGGACAAAGTTGAACAGCCGTCGACCCATCCGCCCAAGCTCGGGTGGCGCAAGGTGAAGCGTCCCACGTCGAAATCCGCGTTTGGGCGCTGGTTCCAGATCAATTTCTAGGCCTGCTGGAATTTAC
>CAITMP010000305.1 GCA_903893525.1 uncultured Acidobacteriia bacterium
AAGGCCATGACCTACTACGGGCGCTGGACGTACAAGTACGAAATCGCTTCCGAGAAGGGCGCGGCGGCGGCAATCATTGTGCATGAAACGGCTCTCGCGGGATATCCGTTCGAGGTGGTGGTGTCGGGGAAGATCGGCGAGATGTTCAATATCCAACGCCCCGACAACAACATGGGCCGGGTGCCGGTGGAAAGCTGGATGACCTACGACAAAACGGCCGAGATGTTCCAGCTGGCTGGACTGGATTTGGCGGCATTGAAAAAGGATGCACTGAAGAAGGAATTCAAGCCCGTCCTATTGCCGGGGACCACCACCAACTTCAAGATCCAAAACACTTTGCGCAAGGCCGACTCGCGGAACGTGGTTGCAAAGCTCGAAGGGAGCGATCCGGCCCTGAAGGACGAATATGTGGTCTACACGGCGCATTGGGACCACTTGGGAAGAGACCCCGAGATCAAGGGCGACCAAATTTACAACGGCGCAAGGGACAATGCGTCGGGCACGGCCGGATTGATCGAAATCGCGCGCGCCTATTCCAAGATGCCCACGCCGCCGAAGCGGTCCATCCTGTTCCTGAGCGTGACGGCGGAGGAACAGGGGTTGCTGGGGGCCAAGTATTATGCGGAGAATCCCCTCTACCCGCTGAAGAAAACGCTCGCCAACATCAACATGGACGAATTGAACACGTTCGGCAAATCATCCGACATGGTGATCGTCGGGTTGGGGAATTCCACGCTGGACGACATTGTCACGGACGTACTGAAGGCGAACGGCCGGACTGTGACGGGCGATGCGCAGCCGGAGAAGGGCTTCTACTACCGGTCAGACCATTTTGAATTCGCCAAGCAGGGCGTCCCTGCGCTGGATCCGGAGGGCGGAGTCGAGTTCCCGGGCAAGCCCGCTGGCTGGGGCAAGCAGAAGCGCGAGGAATTCGACGAGAAGGATTACCACAAGCCCTCTGACGAGGTAAAGGCCGATTGGGACTTGTCGGGTGCAGTGGACGATCTGATGGTTTTCCTGGAAACCGGCTACCGCGTGGCACAGGGAGACAAATTCCCGGAATGGAAGCCCGGAACCGAGTTCAAGGCCAAACGGGAAGCAAGTCTGAAATAGACCGTGTTGAAGTAAAATTGAAAGTATGGCGATTCATAGCCGCGTTTACCACAACGGTCGGATTCGCGGATCTTCGGAGACGCTGCTCTCCCCCGGTCAACTCGGCTTGCTCGCTGGCTGGGGCGTGTTCACGACGCTGCGCGTGAAGGACGGAGCGCTGTTCGCTTGGGACCGGCACTGGACTCGCATGTGCCGCGACGCGGCCGGAATCCATTTGGAGATGCCGTCGGATCCGGACAACCTGTACAGGGATTTAGTCGGCTTGGTGGAAGCCAACGGTCGTGAAAACTGCACGATGCGGCTTGTGATTGTCCGCAATACTGGCGGCATGTGGGAAGCCGCGACGTCGGGGACTGCAATCGATGTGATCGCGATGACCGCCGAATCCAAGAGTTGGGGGGACTCGGTCAGGCTGGACATACAGCCGAACGGACGCTTTGCTGCCGGGGAGTTCGCCGGAGCCAAACTGAATTCGTGGGCCCAGAATCTGACTTGGGCCGAGCGGGCGCACCGCCGCGGGTTCGATGAGACCGTGCTGCTGAACGAGCGCGGTACCGTGGCGGAATGCACATCGGCCAACATCTTCGCTGTTTGTGGAGCCGAGGTGCGGACGCCGCCGCTTTCCGACGGATGCCTTCCAGGTATCACGAGGGAGGCACTTCTGGGCGAAGTGTCCGTTCCCGGAATCCATGTCGTGGAGTCAAGTCTAACGCCGGAAGATCTATATAGCGCCGACGATGTGTTCATCACCTCGACCACGAGAGACTTGTTGACCGTCCGGGAGATTGCCGGTATTGACTTGAAGATGCAGGGGGATGTCCGCTCAAAGCTGTGCGCGGCCTTCCGGGAATTCGTCCAAGGGGACGCGGCGGCCCGCGTGCAACAGGAAAATCTTCGATGCCTTTAGAATGTCCAAAATGCGGTAGCCGCTATCTTCGCGAGTCGCAGCCCAGAACAGTCGCGGAGCGGGCTGGAAAATTGAAGTTTTTGGCACCCCTCAGGTGCATGGACTGCAAGACACGATTTGTAGCCCGGACACTGGTGTTTCGGGATATGTTCTTCGCAAAGTGTCCGGACTGCCTCAGGATGGATCTCAACTCATGGTCGGGCAAGACGTACGATCCACCGCTCATGATGCGGATCAAGATCAGTCTGGGTGGCCAAAGATGGCGGTGCGAGTACTGCCGCAAGAACTTTGTAGACTTCCGCCCACGCAAGGAAATCTTCAGCTTCAAGCGTTGGGAGAAGCGCGGTGCCGGGCTCATCGTGGCCGAGGGTCGGGCTAAATTCGCCGTAGACGAGTTCAGGGCTATGGCGCAGGCGGAAATCGCCGAACAGGAACAGCTAAAGTCAGCACGCGAAGCAGCACTGGCATTGGCCGCTGAGGAGGCCGAGGCAAAGGCCGCCGAGGAGGCCGAGGAGCAGGAGCGGCGCGAAGAGCAGGAACGGCGCGCGAAGAAGAAGAAAAAAGTCTCGCGGCTAGTGGGCGAACTGGAGGCCCCCGTCGCTCGGCGCGACAGCGTATCGGACAGGGAGGCCGCGCTGGCATATACGAACTCGCTCGTTCGGTCGACACAACCGACGACTCCACCCGAGGGTGGGCTGGTAGCAACTCCGGCAAGTTCGACGGGGTCCGAACAGATTTCCAAAATCAAAAAATACTCGGGTGCTCCCGAGCTGGTGTATCCCAAGCCGCGCCCCGTCCGGACGGAGACCACAGGGGAGCCGGAATCCCCGGTGAATTCAAATCCAGAAGAAGTGGACCCGGATTCCTACCAACAGTAATTCCGGTTGGAGTCCGCTTTACCTTGGCGCAAGATCCACGATTGCGTACTCGTTCATTGTGGACAAGGTAAACTCGGTGCCACCGTCGGATTGCACGATATCGAGCAGCTTGGGCTGATCCGCGCCGCTGCTTCTGAGGTCCACTTTCGGGAAAGTCCCCGATACACGAACACGGAGGCCATTGACCGGTCGCTGCGAATAATTGACTAAATGAACCCGGAGCAGGTTCCCTCTGCGGGTTAGCCGTGCAATCACAACCTCGCTGCCATAGAGGCGCAACGAGCGGTTTTCATCGCCCAGCGACTGTCGCACTGCATAGGCTTGCTTGCTGGGGTCCGGGGAGTTCCTGTCCGGGGTCACATTGAGCTTCAGTGAACTGTCCGGGGACTTCACCACCTTGTACAGGAGATTGCGGCGCGAGAGCAGGTTCAGCATTTCGCCTGTCGCTGGCGAACCGTCGTCGTTGACCCCGATGTCGGCGACGGCTGCTTCGGCCTCAGGGGACCACGCGCCGTGCAGCAGCCCTTCGATGGCACCGAGTGCGGCGACTCCAGCGTCGTCGGTCTTGATATAGGCATCGACGCCGTATGCGAAAGCCTCGGCAGCTGCCAAAGCGGCCGACTTGCCCGGAGCATCAATGCAAAATGGCACCGACGGGTTGCGGACAAAACGCCATGAATTGGAATCGACCCAAGGACTGGATGTGGCACGGGCCACATTTGCACGCATGTTCACCTGGGGTGCCGGAACGGACATGCAGCTGGCAGGAGGCATCGCCCTTGCCGAAAAGCCGGCGGCCTTCCATTGCGCAACCTTGTCGGCTACGACGGCGATCTCCACAATGCCGGCCGCTTTCAGGGCTTTGGCGGTTTCCAGAGGCCGATCCCAGAGTAGGGCCGGCAGGGCCATGGCGGCTAGGAACATCATAGGTGGAAAGCCTTGGTCTGAATTTTCGAGATGTCGTACGTTCCGAGCCCCAGGTTCCCGGCAAATTCAATATGACCGGGCTCCCGCACGAAGTTGTTCGAATTCGGATCGTTTTCGAAACCCTTGTGGATGAACTTGTCGGAGCGCTCCCAGACGGAAATCGCGCTTTCCTTCTTCCGCTTGGCCTCGATCACGTCCAAAAGAAGACGATCCATGGCCACGGGATCCGTGCCGAACATCATCTCCTTGGGGTAGAAACGGAATTTCTTGTCATGAAGGAACGGGCCTCCGTGCCAGACTCCGCGCATCCCGTCCATGACGTTCAGGACGGTCTTGGACTTCAGCGGCTCCATGGAGGCCAAGGTCCCGATGAAGGAGAGGGTATTGGTCTTGGAATATTGGTGGGACCTTGCGACGTTGGAATAGTTCCCGTAGGCAATGTTCTTCAGACAACCGGTGACGCCAGAGGCCCCGTGGTCCTTCATGTTTGGAACATTGATGATCTTGGTGAAGCGCTCCGAGACGTGGCGGACAAGCATGGAGCGGGTATCGTCCTCGCCGAAGAAGTCGACCTCGACGTAGGTTTTTGGATCGTAGCCGAGGATGGATTGGCGCGTCTTCTCAATGCCGTCGACGTGGACGCCGGCGGGGACGTACTTGGCATAGTCAACGGTGGCCATCTGGTCCGGGAAGCGTTCGTAAATCCAGATGTTGGACGCCTTGACGCCAACGCCAATGAGGTTTTGGACGATTTCGGCGACAACTTCCGGGCTGGACATGACCATGGGAGCGCCGGAACAGTTCACCTTGATGCCCACAACGTCGGAAGGCTCGAAGAAGGAGCGCCAGGCATCGCGGGGATCGCGAAGACCGGTCAATTCGCTCATGCCCTTGGCGACCATTCCCTTGACGACGGGCACATTGATCTTCTCGGTCGTCGTCTCAATGGAGTTTTCAGCAGCCACGCGCACGACTTGCGCCGGGAAGCGGCCGGGCATACCGAAGAGACCGGATGCGGGAGGGGTGTGGCTGGTCACCTTCCGGTATTTGGGCAACCCCGCGTAGGGCGCTCCCGGGACGGGGAGCGCCAGCATGGGATAGGCTGCGGCTGTGGCGAGAAATGTACGTCGGTCCATGGCTGATGATCCTCAAACGTAGGCAATGACGTCGATTTCGATGAGGGAATTTCCCGGCAGGGCTGTTACCGCGACCGTGGTGCGAACGGGAGGCTCGTCGCCGAAACGTCCCCGGAAGACGTCGTTCATAGCCGCATAGTCCTTCAGGTCGGCCAGAAACACAGTAGCCTTCAGAACCTTTTCCATGGACGATCCGGCATCCTCCAGTTGCTTCTGGATTTGCTTGAGAACACCGTCGGTGTGGACTTTGATGTCGTTGCCTTCGTGATAGCCCACGCCAGCAATGAAGATCAGGTTGCCGAACTGGATGGTGCTGTTGAAAAGTGGCGGGGTAGCAGGCTTCGGGCCTTTGCGGATGACCTTCTTGACGGGACCACCCGTTTGGGCAGCCGCAGGGGCAGCGGCAACAGTTCCCGCGACAGCACCGGCCGCGGCGGCAGTCACGGCACCCTGGATCATGTTTCGGCGTGTGGCTTTTTGGGTAGTGGATTGTTTCGTGGTTTCCGACATCGATTTTCTCCTGAGTGCCTATTTCCGGTTGCGCACTGCCTGGCTGAGCGTGGCGTCCCAGCCGGGGGCTCCCTGTGCCTTATAGTTTGCGGGGAGCTTCTTCCAATCTTCTCTCGAAATGCCGTTCAAATCAAAGACCATCATTCCATCGCGGAAAGTGAGCTCGCATTCGAGCTTCGAAGTGCCGGACAAGCGCGCCCCATAGGAATCCACAAAGCCGAAATTGCCCTTCACCAAGCGCATGACAGCGATGTCTGCCGGGCTACCCGGGCTCAAATTTCCCAATTCCGGACGATGGATTTCGCGCGCCGGGTTCCACGTGGATTCAGCTATGACGGATGCAAGGGACTGGCCCATGGCGAGAAATTTATTCATCGTGGTCAACATGTCCTTCAGACCGGCGTTCATGGAACCCCCGTGGAGGTCGGTCGAAATCGAATCCGGGATAAAACCCTGTTGCACTGCAGGTCCGGCAAGGCGGAACAGGAGGCTGCCGGCACCATGGCCGACATCGAAGATGACGCCGCGCTTCCGGGCCTCCAGCAGGTAGGGTTGGAGGCGACCCTTGGCGTCCAACATGGGAACCATGTCCAAGTACATGTGGGTGGAAATGTCCCCAGGCCGGAGCTTCTTCAACACAAGGTCCTGGTAGGGCCGTTCGGGGCGGAATTCCCCGAAATCGACCATGACGGGAATATTGGCCAAAGTGCCCGCTTCAATGGCGCGGTCGACCGGAATCCACTCTGGACCGGCGTAGTGGGCCGTCTTGATTCCCACCACCGCGCCTGGAAAATCTTTGGCCTTGGCGGCTGTAGACTGCGCATCCATGTCGCCGGTGTCCTGCTCGACAGTTCCTCCACCCATGCCTTTGCCGACAATATTGATGAAGGCGAGGACACGGGTCTTGGACCGGTCGATCACCCGGTCCTTGAAGTCGGGAAAATTGCGCCAGCCGGAACTTCCGGCGTCCACGACCGTTGTGACGCCGTTGCGGAAGGTGAAGGGATCGGGATAGACGCTGAGATCCCCGGTGTAGGCCCCCCGCTGGCCGGTTCCAGCGTAGACGTGGACATGGATATCGAGCAGGCCGGG
Organism: uncultured Acidobacteriia bacterium; assembly: GCA_903893525.1. Classification (GTDB taxonomy): domain Bacteria; phylum Acidobacteriota; class Terriglobia; order Bryobacterales; family Bryobacteraceae; genus BOG-234. The sequence goes on from CAITMP010000305.1 coordinate 6,564, forward strand.
GGTGACGTAAAGACCCTTCACGTCGATGGTCTTGGCGGCCTCGGAAGACGCAATGGCTGTGGCGACGGCGGCAATCTTGCGGTCCTTGACGGCAATGTCGCGAATGGCGTCCACACCGCTCTTGGCGTCGATGACATGACCGCCTTTCAGCAGAAGGTCATATTTGGGCTGGGCGGAGGCGGGAAGAATCGCAAGCAGCAGCAGGGCAAGGCGCATTGACGCCAGTTTATCGCCACGCGGGCTGCCGCCGGGACGGGCAGGGCAGGAAACGCTACGCTGGGATCATGAAGACGAACGCAGCGCGGGTGTTGGAGGACTTGGGGGTGTCCTTCGAGTTGAGGACATATGACGTGGACCCTGAAGACCTGAGCGCCGAAACTGTTGCAAAGAAAGTTGGAATGCCAGCCTCACAGGTGTTCAAGACACTCGTGCTACGCGGCGACCGCAACGGAATCTGCATGGCAGTGGTGCCGGGCGACTCGGAACTGGACTTAAAGGCACTCTCAAAGTTGACAGGGGACCGAAAGGTTGAAATGGTGGCATTGAAGGAAGTTCTGCCGTTGACGGGTTATATCCGGGGAGGCGTCACAGCCTTGGCCTGCAAGAAGGCCTATCCTGTGTTCATTGACGAGACTGCGATCCTTTTCGACACCATCGCGGTGTCAGCCGGGGTTCGCGGGACGCAGATTGTGTTGGATCCGGCGGAGTACATACGGGTGGTCGAGGCTACTGAGGGCGCAATCGCCTGCGCGGATTAGCGCATCAATTGCGTCAAACCGCGCAACCGGCGCAAGTCGGAATCTGGTGTGAGCGCCATAGTCGGGGAATTGGGCGAACCAAAGATGGCAGCGTACGTGCTGAGCGGTAGTCCAACAAACGCGAAGGGTAGTTGAAAGATTGTCAAACCAGGATCGGGTGTCAGTGGCGCTAATTGAGGCAGAGAGCCGTTTTCGCGAACTTCTCGAAGCCGCGCCGGATGCCATCATCGAGGTGGACCAGTCCGGCAGAATTGTACTCCTGAATGCAGTCACGGAGAAGCTGTTCGGCTATTCGCGTGAGGAACTGCTCGGACTCAATGTGGACCAACTACTGCCCGAAGGTCCCCGCGGACGGCACTCGGCGCACCGTGCCCACTATACGGCGGAAGCGCACGTCCGCCCCATGGGGAGCGGCTTAACGCTCCGTGCGAAACGGCGGGACGGGTCGGAAGTTCCGGTCGAGATCAGCCTAAGCCCGGTCAACAGCGACGACGGGCTGCATGTGCTGGCGATTATCCGCGATGCAACCGAGCGGCATTTGGCAGAGGAGAAAATTCGATCGGCCAACCAGCAACTTGAGCTACGCAACCGGGAGGTGGAGCGCGCCAACCGCCTGAAAAGTGAATTTCTGGCCAGTATGAGCCACGAATTGCGCACCCCGCTTCACACGATCATCGGATTCACCGAATTGCTTGCCGAGGAGTTGGAGGGGCCACTCAATGACCGCCAGAAGCGGTTCGTCAAACACGTCCACCAAGATTCGCACCACCTGCTGGCATTGATCAACGACATTCTGGATTTGAGCAAGATCGAGGCTGGACGCATGGAGTTGCGTTTGGAGAGCTTCGATGCCGCCGGCGTCCTCCAAGACGTCCTAGCCGGGATCCGGACGCTGGCCGACGCTAAGCAGATTCGGATTGACAACCGGGTGGCGGGGCAGATTGGCATTGTGGCCGACCGTGTGCGGTTCCGAGAGATTCTCAATAACCTGCTCAGCAACGCCGTCAAGTTTACGCCAGAGGGCGGGGATATTTGGGTCGAGGCCGGTTTCGAGGACGACATGGCCCTGTTTGCAGTGTCGGACTCGGGAATTGGAATCGCCCCGGAAGACCAGGATGCAATTTTCGAGACCTTCCGGCAAGTAGGGTCCACGACGAGGGGTGTACGCGAGGGTACGGGATTGGGACTCGCAATCGTGAGGCGGTTGGTGGAGATGCATGGCGGGTCAATCCGGGTGGAAAGCGAAATCGACAAGGGAAGCCGGTTTCAATTCACAATGCCTTCCTCGCCCGCCAAGGAACCGCTGATTCTGGTGATTGAGGACGAGCCCTCGGCACAGGAGCTATTGACCACCTACCTGCAACCGTCGCACTACCGTACAGAGACGGCTGGCGCGGCGGCGGAGGGGTTGGCCAAAGCCCGACTGCTGAGACCGGACCTAATCACGTTGGACTTGCTGCTGCCCGGCAGGACGGGCTGGCAAATTCTTCGGGATTTGAAACAGATGCCGGAAACGCGGGATATCCCGGTGCTGGTAATTTCCGTGTTGGACGAAGACAAGGCGGCATTGACGTTGGGCGCGGCCGCATATTTGCGCAAACCGTTGAAGAAAGAAGCGTTGCTGCGGGCGGTGCGCGAAAATTTGCCGGGTGGTCCGGGGAGTATCATTTAGTCTGATCACTTCCGGCTCATGAAAACGATTCTGGTTGCAGAAGACAGGGATGCAAGCCGCGAACTCCTGCTGGCAGTATTGACGGCGGCCGGATACTTGGTTGTGGCTGCGGTTGATGGTCAGGAGGCCGTCGAGAAGGTGAGCGGCCACCCTTGTGACTTGGCGATCGTGGACCTGAATATGCCCAGACTGGATGGGATTGGGTTGCTGCGATGGATGCGCGGCGATCCGCACCATGAACAGGTGCCGGTGGTGGCATTGACGGCAAACGCGATGGAGGGGGACCGTGACCGGGCGCTCTCGCTTGGTTTTTCGGAATACATTACCAAGCCAGTCAATCTTTCATTGCTGCGGCGGGAAGTGGCGAGGCTCCTAGATGCGGCGGAATTGGGCTCGGTGAAATTGGATACAGGCACGGAGAAGACCATTTGAACTCGGAAACCGTTTCCATCGTCATCATCGATGACAATGCGGGCAGCGTTGAACTGCTCTCCACGGCATTGGCGCGCGATGGCGTGCAGATCTTTACTGCGCTGGATCCCGAGGAGGGATTGGAACTGGTCTTCCGCGAACACCCGCAGATCGTCCTGACAGACTTGGTGATGCCGGGGATGACCGGCTTGGAAGTCTTGGAGCGCGTGGTGGAATTTGATCCGGTGATCGACGTGGTCCTTATGACGGCCCACTACACCAGCGAGTCCGCCGTCGAAGCGATCCGAAAAGGCGCCTCGGACTATCTGAACAAGCCGGTGTCGATTTCGGCATTGCGGGAACGCGTAGCACGACTGGTGGACGACGCGCGACGGCGGCAACGCGCCACGGATCTGGAACACCGGATGCTGGCCGATGCGCGTTTCGAGGGGATGATCGGGAATAGTCCCGCCGTGTGCGAAATGTTTTCGAGGATTCGCAGGGTGGCTCCGCACTACCGGTCGGTGCTGGTTACGGGCGAAACGGGAACCGGCAAGGAACTGGCGGCACGGGCGCTGCACAATCTCAGCCCGGTGTCCCGCGGACATTTCGTTGTGCTGAACTGTTCGGCGGTGGTGGAGACGTTGTTCGAGAGCGAGTTGTTCGGGCACGTGCGGGGATCGTTTACCGGTGCCAACCAAGACAAGATGGGCTTGTTCGAGTATGCCGACAAAGGTACGATTTTCCTCGACGAGATCGGCGACATGCCATTGGGAACGCAGGCCAAACTCTTGCGCACACTGCAGAATCAGGAAGTACTTCGGGTGGGATCCTTGACCCCCCGCAAGGTGGATGCGCGCGTGATTGCGGCTACCCACAAGGATCTTCGCGCGGCGATTGAGAGAAAAGAGTTCCGGGAAGACCTGTACTACCGGCTGTCGATGGTGGAAATCCATACGCCGGCATTGGCGGAACGGAAGGAAGACCTGCCGCTCCTGATCCGGTTCTTTGTGGAGAAGTTTTCCGGCCAGTTCCAGCGGGATATCCGGGGCCTGACGCAGCGGGCGATGATCGTGCTCTCGCGGCATACTTGGCCTGGCAATATCCGGGAGCTGGAAAATGTCATTGGACACGGCTGCATGATGACTGCAGGGACCATGATCGACGTACAGGATTTGCCGGAATACCTGAGGGCTCCGCAGCGCCACGGAGATGCACATCAGGATTTGCACGATGCAGGGGCCGCTCCGCTGGCTGGCGAAACGTTCGAGGCACACGAAAAGCACCTGATCGAGGAAGCTTTGGGGCGCGCGAATGGAAACCAGTCGCAGACAGCGCGGGCGCTGCGGATCGGCCGGGATGCCCTTAGGTACAAGATGCGGAAGCATGGGTTGCTGTAGAGCTGTGCTGTCCCGCCTTCATCCAGCCATCGCAAACGATAGAGTCCCTTTTTCCTTCAATCCACTCAAAGCCAAGCCATAGCGACCCCGGACACCGGTCTTCTCAAAAATGTGCTTGAGATGAATCTTCACGGTTCCAGTCTGAATTCCAAGAGCCCTGCCAATTTCGCGGTTCCGCATGCCTCGCTCCACCAATTCCGTGATCTGGCGCTCCCGGTCGGTCAAACGCGATTGCCGGGGTTTCAAGTGCTTTTGTTTTTCGCCAAAGATGCCCTCCTCCATCCAAGTACCTCCGGAGGCAATGGTTCGGAGGCATTGCAGCATATTGGCTGGACTCGCGGTGCGGCGTAGAATTCCACGGGCACCGGCTTGGAGGAGTTTCAGCGCCTCGGACTCTCCGACACCGGTACCCCAGATTACCGCCGTTGGCGCAGTCTCCGACCCGGGCACGGAGAACCTGTGCAACCAATCGGTAACAATTGGCACGCCCAAGCCCTTGTCAACAACCAGGATGGCACCTGGCGTGTTCCGGCACATCGTGGTTGCTGCTTCCAAGGCACCTACGGCACCGGCCAGACGCAGATCCTCGGTTCCCGACAACAGCCAGCGAAGGCCTTCGATTGCAATCGGTTGCGTATCACAGATGATTACGGGAGTGGTGATCGTCAACGCTTGGGCATGGAGAGGTGTGGAATTCATCGTGTGGTCCTTGTTCAACTCATCGGCATTTTGGAGACAAAGCTTTAGTCGCCAAGCGGAAAAATCGAAAGAATCTGAACGGGATGCTGCACCTGTAGACGGCACCTGTAGCATGGATTATTGGTGGAACTGACAGAGGCAAATGCCGGGACTTGGCTCGGCCAACGGGGAATCCCGGCGACCGGAGGGCGATTCTCGGAGCTCGGCGGTGGCGTATCGAACACGGTGATTCTGGCGGAATTGACCGACCGACGAATAGTTCTGAAGCAGTCACTGGGAAAACTGCGCGTGGAAAGGGAATGGCTCTCGGAGCGAGGCCGGATCTTCCGTGAATCTGCGGCTATGAACTGGCTGACAGGGCGAATCCGCGGCGGCCGGGTCCCAAGAGTACTATTCGAGGATCGGCAGAACTACATCATCGCAATGGAGTCAGCGTCGGTCGACGCAACAATGTGGAAAACGCGCCTTTTCCAGGGAGAGTTCGATCCCACGCAGGCACAGGCCGCCGGGACACTCCTGGGGAGCATCATTGCCGCCAGCTGGGGCAACCCGGAAGCAGAGAGCCTCTTCGGGGACCAGACCGTATTTGACCAGCTGCGAATCGACCCGTACTACCGGTTCACGGCAAGCCAGGTCCCGGAGAGCTCCGGGTACATATCGGCGCTGGTTCAAAAGTCCGCCCAGAGACGGTTCAGCCTTGTGCATGGGGATTGGAGCCCCAAGAATCTCCTGTGCGGACGCGACGGGATGTGGGCGATCGACTGGGAAGTCGTCCATTTTGGGGACCCAGCCTATGATGTCGGATTTCTCCTAAACCATTTGCTGTTAAAAAGCATTGCCATGACGACGTTCGGGCCTCAACTGGCCGCATTGGCAAGCGCTTTCCTTGGTGCGTTGAGGGTACAGTTGCCCATTGACGGGAAATGGGTGGCGGATGCCGGATTCGAACACCTGCCCGCCCTCATGCTGGCAAGGGTGGAAGGAAAATCCCCCGCCGAGTACCTCACGACGCCCATGCGCGGGGAAGCAAGGCGCAAGGCTCTGGCACTGATGCGAAACCCAGCCCATAGCGTGGAGGAGATTTGGGAAAGATGAAGATCCAAGGTGTACGGGCGTTGGAAATATTGGACTCCCGCGGCAATCCGACGGTCCAGGCTGAGGTGGGATTGTCGGACGGGACGCACGCCAAAGCGCAAGTGCCGTCTGGAGCATCAACGGGTCGGCATGAAGCGCCGGAGTTGCGCGATGGAGACCCGTCCCGGTACGGTGGCAAGGGTGTGCGGCAGGCAGTCAGGAACGTGGAGGAACTACTGGGACCGCTGGTGGAAGGGATGGAGGCCTCCGACCAATCAGCCATGGACAACCGGATGCTCGAAAATGGGGGTGCGGCCCGATTCGGCGCCAACGCGGTCCTCGCCGTTTCATGCGCAGTGGCCCGCGCAGCCGCCGCCAGTCTCAGGTTGCCCCTGTGGCAGTACTTGGCCGCTGGACGCCGCTGCCATGTGCCGGTGCCGATGGTGAATATCCTATCCGGCGGACTGCATGCTGGCAGAAACCTGGAGTTCCAGGATTTTCTCGTGATTCCCAGGGGCTACACTTCGGTCGCGGACGGATTGGAAGCCGTGGTGGGGGTCCACCGTGAAACCGGCAGGTTGCTCCTGGAGCAAGGTTGCGTGCTCACGGGAGTCGCGGACGAGGGCGGCTGGGGGCCGCGATTGAACTCCAATGAGGAGGCGGTTTCATCGCTCCGCGAGGCCATCGAACGGACCGGTGCCAAGATGGACATCGCTCTCGATGTTGCATCCACGCACTTTTGTACCGATGGCGCGTACATGCTGGAGGGCCAAACACTCGATGCGGCTGGCATGGGCAACCTGCTGGAGACTTGGCTGGACCGGTACGGTGTCAGATCGATCGAGGACGTGCTCGCCGAGGACGACTGGGATGGCTGGACGGCATTGACACGCCGCCTCGGAGCACGGGTCAAGCTGGTGGGCGACGATCTGTTCACCACCAACCCCGACCGGCTGGACCGTGGCATCCGTGAGGGTGCAGCCAACTCCGTTTTGGTGAAGATGAACCAAATCGGCACCCTGACCCAGACCTTCGAGGTAGTGGCAAAGGCCCGGGCGGCTGGCTACGGGGTGGTGGTCTCGGCGCGCTCGGGTGAGACGGAGGATTCGTTCCTTGCCGACCTTGCCGTGGCATGCGCGGCCGACCACATCAAGATCGGGTCGATCACCCGTTCGGAGCGGCTGGCGAAATACAACCGGCTTTTGGAAATCGAGCGGTTCGAGATATCAGCCTAGCCCCGGAATACCTGCTCGAACACGTACCCGGCCGCCAACACGTCCTGGATCGCCAATCTCCAAAAGGTCCCAACCGCCCGAAAGCGGGAGCGCGCCATGATGAAAATGGACTCCCTTCCCGATTTTCGCTCCTAGGGCGCGGAGTGCGATACAGGCAAATTCCGTTCCTTCTATGTGTCGCCAAGGGATCAATCGAATC
>CAITMP010000306.1 GCA_903893525.1 uncultured Acidobacteriia bacterium
AAGTTCGCGTTCTTGGACCACATTTCGCCCTCCCACTCGCTTTCCTGGCGGAGGTGGTTTTTCCAAGTGATTTTGGCGTTGTGCGGGGAGTCGTAACCGCCGTCGTGGATGTAGGTGGCGACCGGATCGTCCACACTCTTGATCAGGCCACGGGAGACGGCCAAGCCGGCGATGGTGGAAAGAAAGCTCTTGGCCGCGCTGTACATCGGGTCCACGGCCGAGGTATCGCCGAACTCGGCAACGATGTAGCCGTGGCGGATGATGAGTCCGTTGGTTGGGGCGCGTTTTTCGGGAACGGGACCGAGGGGAGTGCCGAACGAACGGACCTGGTCCTTGGCGAAATCCCAGCCGCTGTCGTGGAATTGGGCGAATTCGACAGCCGCCTGAAGCTTGACGGGGTCGAGGCCAAGCTCCTTCGGTGCCTTCGCGGGCCATTTCCCAGCTGGCGGGTAGAAGGATGCAGCATGGGCGATGGCGGATAGCGCCAGCGCGGCGGCGAGGAGGTTGCGGGCCGTGGTCATGGGGATAGTGTACCTGGCGTAATTCACTTCGCCGGTCTTTCCGGCTTCAGGTAGGTCGCCAGAAACTGGTAGATCTCGCGTCGCGCCTCGCGGGCCAGTTTGGTGTCGAGACGGTCGAATTCGTGGCCTCCGGGCGCGTCCTTGTAGATCTTCGATTCGAACTTCTTCCCCGCAGCCTTCAGCGCCGCGATGAAGCGCTCGGCTTCGATGATGTTGACGTCCTCGTCGTTGGTGTTGGCGTGGATCAGCAGGGGCGTGGCGAGTTTGTCCGCGTAGGTGATCGGGGATCGCTTGACGTACTCCTGGATGTCGGCGTGGACGGTCTTGCCGATGTGCGTGGGCGCGGTGAAGTTGGCGATGTACCCCTGTTCCTGATAGCCCAGGCGCAGGATCAGATCGGTCACGGGCACTCCCGCGTAGGCCGCCGCATAGGCTTCGGGGTGCAGCAGGATGTTCATTAGGGTGATCATGCCGCCGTGGCTCCACCCGATCATGCCTGCACGCTGGGGATCGAGAAAATCGTAGGTTTCCAGCATCCAGGCCCGGGAATGGAACACGTCCTCCACCTCCGATCCGCCGTAGTCGATCTCATTTTGGAAGCCCTGCCCGTAACCGGTGCTGCCCCGGTAGTCGGGTGCGATTACCGAATAGCCCTGCTGCACCAGCTCACGGACCTGGTGGTACTCGTAGTCGCGACCGAAATCGCTGTGGATCCCTTGGTGGGCGAATACGAGGAACGGCTGCTTTTTCGACCGGTCGATGAACTTCGGGATGAAGGTCATGGCCCGGATGATCAACGGATTCCTCGCGCCCGGTGCCGTCGGATTGGCCGGTTTGTGCGGCGGGAGGCTGGTGTAGCGGATCTCGTCGATTTCCGCGATATCGCCTAGCATCCGATACCACTTGTCGATTTCGAGCGCCTTCAGAACTTGGTCGTTGCTGTTGTTCTGGGGGCCGGGTGCCGAGGGCACGGCGACCGGGGTGGTCCGGGATGGGGCGGCCGTCTCGGCGGGCGGCTGCTGCGCGAGGCAGGCGCACCCGAAGGCTACGGAGAAAGCGGCGGCGGAAAGGGACGGGCGTCGCGGTGGCATCCCTGTCTTATAGCACTGTCCAGTCCAATTACGATGGAAGCGAGACTTTCGGCGTACAATCGTGTTCGGACAATCATGATGCGGAAGTTTCCAGCAATCCTCGCCGTGACCGTACTTCTGGCCGCAACAGGCTGGGCGGCAAAGAAGAAGATCGCTACCGCGCCGACAACGGCGACGGTGGCCGAAATGACGCCGGAGCAAAGAGTCATCCACGCATTGGACCGACTCGCCTTTGGTGCCCGCCCCGGCGACGTGGACGCGGTCGGAAAATCCGGCTTGGACGCTTGGATCGAAAGCCAACTGCATCCGGAATCGATTCCCCAAAACCCCGCCCTTGAGGCCAAGCTGGCCCCCCTGGAAACCCTTCGCATGTCCACCGCCGACATGCTGAAGCGGTATCCCAGCCAGCAAATGCTGAAGGGCATGGTGGATGGCCGTATCCCGCTCCCAGAGGATCCCCAAGCGAGGGCTGCGGCCAAATTCGCCATGGCCCGTTTTGCCAAGAGCCAGAAAGCGAACATTCTAGGCGACGAGGCCAAGCCGAGCGCCCCAAAGGACGAAAAGGCCCTTATCGCGAAGCTCCCGCTCACCGACGCGCAAAAACAGACCCTGCGCACCGGGTCCAAGGACGAACGCGCAGCCTTACTGTCATCCCTGCCCGCCGACCAGCTTATGGACGTGATCGACGCCCTTCCTGACGCCATGAAGGGCCGTATCGCGGGCCAAGCGTCGCCCGAAGTACGCCGTCGCCTGCAAATCCTCCGTAGTCCGCAACAAGTGGTCAACCAGGATCTGATCGAAGGCAAGCTCTACCGCGCCGTCTACAGCAACCGGCAGCTGGAGGAGGTCCTGACCGACTTCTGGTTCAACCACTTCAACATCTTCCTCGACAAGGGTGCCGACCGCTTCCAGGCAACCGCCTACGAGCGTGACGTGATCCGCCCGCATGTACTGGGCAAGTTCAAGGACTTGCTCCTAGCCACCGCCCAGAGTCCGGCCATGCTGTTCTATCTGGACAACTGGCAATCAATGGGCGTGGAATCGCCCGCCAACAAGCGCGGTGGCAAAAAGCAGGGACTGAACGAGAACTACGGGCGTGAACTGATGGAGCTGCACACGCTCGGCGTGGACGGTGGCTACACCCAGGCGGACGTAACAGAGGTTGCCCGCTGCTTCACCGGATGGACCATCGTCCAGCCCCAGCGCGGAGGTGGCTTTGAATTTGCGGCGCGGATGCACGATCCGGGCGAGAAGCACGTGCTCGGCGTGACGATTCCGGCAGGAGGCGGCAAGGACGACGCGATGAAGGTTCTCGACATCCTGCTCCACCATCCCTCCACCGCCCACTTCATATCCAAGAAGCTGGCAACGCGCTTCGTGTCGGACAACCCGTCCGAAGTCCTGGTTGCCAAGATGGCCAAAACTTTCACGACGACTGACGGCGACATCCGCGAGGTTCTCAGGACGATGCTGGGTTCGGGGGAGTTTTGGGCCGCCGACAATTTCCGGTCCAAGGTGAAGTCGCCCCTCGAAATGGTGGTCAGCGCACTGCGCGCCGTGGATGCGGACATGGACAGCGCACAGCAGATTGCCGGACTCATGAACACGCTGGGGGAGCCACTCTACCGCAAACCGGAGCCCACCGGCTACTCAAACACCGGGGCCGATTGGATGAATTCGGCGTCGCTGGTTGCGCGCATGAATTTTGCCTCGGGCTTGGCGCAGGGCCGACTCAACGGCATCAAGCTCGACCCGGCCCGCTTCAACGGGGCCGCGGACCAGATCGAACGCTCCATCCTTCTCACAGAGCCGACCGAGGACGCCAAACGGGCTATCCAAGCCGGCTTCGACGCCCAGAAACAGATGCGTCCCGACCGTGTCGGTGCCGCGATAGCCGGGCTCACCCTCGGATCACCCGACTTCCAACGCCGGTAACCCCATAAGGAACAACGACATGGCACTTTCAAGAAGAATCTTCCTCCGCGGTTCGGCAATTTCGATGATCGGTTCGGGCACGGCCCCACTCTGGCTGGAACGAGCAGCATTTGCGGCGGAAAGCACCGGCAGACGCAAGAAAGTCCTAGTCGCGATATTTCAGCGCGGTGCCGCAGACGGCCTCAACATTGTGGTTCCCCACGCCGACCCGAACTACTACGCACTGCGTCCGGCCATCGCGGTTCCCCGCCCCAATGCGGCCAAGCAGGCGGACACGGCCATCGACCTCGACGGCTTTTTCGGACTGCACCCGTCGCTCGCGCCGCTCAAGCCCATCTGGGACCGGAACCAGCTGGCGATCGTGCACGCGGCGGGCTCGCCCGACCCCACCCGCTCGCACTTTGATGCGCAGGATTACATGGAATCCGGCACGCCCGGATTGAAGGCCACATCCGATGGCTGGCTCAACCGGGCACTGCCCCCGGCGGTAGGCAAGCCGTCGCCGATCCGCGCCGTCAGCCTGGGACCGGCGACGCCGAGGACCCTCCGTGGCGGCAACAGTGTGGTGGCCATGGACAGCATCTCGACGTTTGGCGTCCGCGACGAGGCAGCCGCGCTAGTGCTGAAATCGATGTACGGCGGGTCCAAGGACCAGCTGCTGGGAAACACGGGCCGAGAAACGTTCGAGGCCGTGGCGATGCTGAAGGGTATCCAGCAGACGCCCTACCAGCCAGCGGCGGGCGCGAACTACCCCGGCGGGAGGTTTGGCGAGAGCCTGAAGCAAATCGCACAGCTGATCAAGGCCGATGCGGGGTTGGAAGTGGCATTCGCGGACCTCGGCGGCTGGGACCACCATGTGAACGAGATCGGCCAGAAGGCGTCGGTTGGGCAGTTGGCCAACCGGCTGGACGAATTCGGTGCGTCACTGGGGGCGTTCTACCAGGATATGGGAGACCGGATGGAGGATGTTGTCGTCGTGACAATGTCGGAATTCGGTCGGACCGCGCGTGAAAACGGCAACCGAGGCACGGACCACGGCCACGCCAACGCCATGTTCGTGATGGGCGGACCGGTGAAGGGCGGAAAGGTTTACGGCGATTGGCCCGGGCTCGCACCGGAACAGCTCTACGAGAAGCGGGACTTGGCCCTGACCACGGACTTCCGGGCCGTGCTCGGGGAAGCCGTCCACAGCCATCTGGGGAACAAGACGATCCAGTCGGTATTCCCCAACTACAAGGCAGGCCCCGAGAACTTCCGGGGCCTGCTCCGCGCCTAAAATTTCGGTGACCCTACTTCAGAGCTTTCTCAATCGCCGCCAGCAATTGCGGCGATTGCGGCTCCACGTCCGACGGAAAGCGGGCGATGACCTTGCCGTCCTTGCCGATCAGAAACTTCGTGAAATTCCACTCGATGTCGCCCCCCATGGATTTCGTCAGGAACTGGTAGAGCGGCACCATGTCGGTACCCTTCACCGAAACCTTGGCGAACATGGGGAACTTGACGCTGTATTTGGAGCTGCAAAACTGCTTGATCTCGTCGTTGGTACCCGGCTCCTGGAAGCCGAAGTTGTTGGCGGGAAAGCCCGCGATGACAAAGCCTTTGTCTCGGAATTTTTCGTAGACGGCCTCCAACCCCTCGTATTGGGGCGTGAACCCGCACCGGCTGGCCACGTTGACCACCAGCGTTACCTTGCCCTTGAACGTCGACAATGGCAAAGGTTTGCCATCAATCGAATCCATTGTGAAATCAAAAATACTGGACGCGGCGGAGAGCTGGACAGCTGCCGCGAGGCCCATCGCGAAGAAAACAAGCGTGGAACGGATCATGGCCGGAGTCTAGCATGTCCAGCCAGCTAAACTAAATAACAGGGCCGTGAATACACAGCCCAAGGAGCCGCAAATGTCAAAACCATACCACGAGATGAACCAAGCGGAACGACTCGCGGCTCGGATCGCCAAGAACCGCGAGATCGACGAACGCGTTAAGAACACGCCGCCTCCGGCTGAGAAGGCGAAGAAGAGGGCTCCGGCGGGAGGCGTTGCGCTCCGTGCCAAGGGTGCCGACAACGCGTTGGACAAATTCCACGAAATTAAGAAAATGCACGGAATCGACGCGGCGACGGAATACTTGGAAAACCTCCGGCACCAGACCGACTAGTTCGCGCCTTTGCGCTTGGTGGGCTTCCTCTTGGGAGCCTTGCGTTTCTTAGCAGCAGCCTTCCACGTCTTGTCCTGGGCAAACCCACCCTTGCCAGCGTGGATTTTGGCGGCCTTCGGGGCCTTCGTTTTGACTTTTGCCTCGGCGACCGAGGGAACCAGCGTTAGACCGAGGGCCAACGCAATCGTGAGAGCTGTACGCATGTTGCCCCTATCTTAACTGATCCGGAGTAGGAAAGTGCAAGTAGACTTGCAAAAAACATCCTACCGTTGCGAGGACGCATCCGGTGGCGACAGCCCGCCAGATCGCATCTTGAGTCCTTGTTGACCTGCTGGGCGCTCCGGCAAGGTACGCCACTACGAAACCTGTGGCCAAGCCGCCCAAGTGGGCCCAGTTGTCGATACGGAAGCCCGGAAACAATCCGAGCGCCAAAATCTGGACGACCCAGCGCAGATAAAAGTTTCGAATTTCCTTGCCCACCGAGGTTCTGTTCATCACCCCGAACGCGATCATGGCACCCAGAAGGCCCGTGATCCCCGCCGACGACCCAATGGACAGACCAGGATTCATGTAGGCGCTCATCCCGAAACCACCAACAGTCGCAAACAAATAGATCGAGAGGTAGCGGGGAGTGCCGTAGATTTGCTCCACCTGCGCACCCAGGTCGTACAGGACCCAGCTGTTCATCGCGATATGCAGAAGACCCCCGTGGAGGAAGCCGGCGGTCACAAGACGCCACCATTCGTGGTTGCGGAACAGGCTTGGGCCGAATTTGGCACCGAAGGCCCAGAGGACCTCGCCCTGGTTGCCCCACTTCTGCTCCAGCAGGTAGGTGGCGATGTAAAGACCCACGTTGATCAACAGGATCAGGATGGTGGTGTAGTGCGCCTGGGGAATCAGCCCGCCAAGTACGGTTGCCCCCTCCGCACGCTCCACATAGCGCGGGCCCACGGGCTCGCTGCAATAGGGACAGGTGCGCTCCTTGGCTGTGATGAAAGCCCGGCAGCTCGGGCACATTCTACGGTTGTCCACTAGGCCTTCCTGGCGGTCGCCGCAGCGGCCTTCTTTTCGAATTCGCGGGCGAAATGGTCGGGATCGGCGGAGCGCTTCACGGCGAGCCGGACGGCGATTGCCAAGCCGACCAGCAGCTTGGCGATCTCAATGCCCGAATACGCACCATGGTACTGCCAGAATGTGGCATTGAGGGGATCCTTGGGGCCGACGTCGGCCAGCTTCCGGCCCATCTCCGCAATCGTGGGGGACAGCCAGAAATGCTGCACGCAGACCACCAGCATCAGGACGCCGGTACCGGCCAACAGGATCTTCTGCGGCCGGCCGCCGAAGAACAGCAGGCAGAACAGGCCGGGAATGATCAAGAGCTCGGCTGACTCCCACGCGTCGAACAGGAAGTTGTTCTCCTCGCCCGCATTGCGGCGCAAAATTTCGCGAACCCGCTTGCGGCCGGCCTCGTTGAGGTCGATCGAGGTCTGGATTGCCCCCGGCTTGGCGAGGAATCTGTCGACGGTTTGAAAGTTCTGGGTAACGGCGACATCGACAAAGACGCCCGCGCCCAACCATGCGCCGAGCAGGAGCGCGGCGATTCTTCGATACTGGATCACTGCCCAGATTGTCGCAAACGGGTAATGGCGTCCAAGGCGTTCACAAGTTTCTTGCAGCCATCTTCCCTTTGGCTTCAATGACATGCGAAAAGTCGGGGTGGAATTCGGCCTGGCCGGACCTTACTATCGGGACCGCGGAGAGATCCGCATCCATTTTCAGAAAGGACATTCCATGTTTCTATTGAGTTCACTGGGACACGCGTTCGCCACGGCGGCGAACGATGTGGTGAAGGTCGCAAGGTTCGTCGAAAGCAAGGTGCTGCCGGAACTTCAAAAGGCGAGCGCGAACGCGGCCACCATTCAGGCCATTACCGGATTGGTCAGCCCGCAAGCCGCCAACATTGAAAGGATCGGATTCGGTCTCCTCGGACTGGTCATCAAGGCAGTTCAAGACGCCGAGGCGGCGGGAAACGCAGGCGGGATCAATCTGGCCCTCGACGCGGCGTTCATCGCGGACATCAAGGCGATCATCCCGGCAGTGAAGGCGCAGGCGGCGATGGCGTCGGCTGCGGCCAACGCAACCCCAGCCAAATAGCGGTGCTCTGCGGGCCGGACCGCGGCCGCTATTTCTTCGGCTTCCAACAGTTGACGAAACCGTCGCGGTTCGGCATTTTCACCTTGGGCAGGGTCTTCGCGTCGAGTACGGCGTCCTTGGGCAGCACACCGTCAATTGAAAGGAGGTAGGCGGTGACGGCGTAGACCTCGTCATCCTTGAGCGACTGCGGGGCCTGTAATGGCATGGCCCGGCGGATGTAATCGAACACGGTGGTGGCTCGGGGCCAGAAGCTGACGGCGGTCTTGACGGGCTTGTCGGAGGCCAGGGTTCCGACGCCACCCGTGAGGCGGTCCTGGGGCTTCCCCGCCCCTTCCGCACCGTGGCAGCCTTGGCACTTTTTCGAGTAAACTTCGGCTCCGGCGGACACAGACCCGCTGCCTGGCGGCAGACCTGTGCCATCCGGGGAGATGGTCAGGTCCAGCTTCGCGATTTCATCGGGCGTTAGCGCGCGTCCCAAATTTTGGGCACAGGCGGAAGCGGTCAACAGCAAGCAGAGAGCGAAAATCCTAGAGATATACATTCGAGACCGTCCCGTCGGCGGCAACCGCCCAACTCTGGATTCCATTGAAGTGGTAGAACTGGCCGGTGGCGTATTGGGCCACCCATGCAGCGCGCGTTGGCTGTGTTTCACCCGTCTCGTCCGTGGCCCGGCTGGCCAGCACAGAGGGCCGACCGTCCCACTTCCACGGCAGCCTGAATCGTGTCAGGGCCTTCGGGAGTACCGGATCTCCCAACGCGGCCTGAGCCCACGTCCTGCCGCCATCGGCGGTGATTTCCACCTTCGAAACCTTGCCCGCGCCGGACCACGCCAATCCCGAAATCTCATACACGCCCGGCCCCCGCATTGCCATGCCGAAGGAAGGCTTCACGATTGCCGATTTCACCGCCTGCAGGAACATGTATTGGCGGGCCTTGCCACCGGGCATCAGCTCGGTGTAGTGCGAGGTTTCGTCGCGGGCGTCGACAGGAGCGTCAGTCACCTTCAGTCGGCGCAGCCATTTGACGCACATGTTCCCCTCAAAGCCGGGCAGCAGGAGCCGCATCGGATACCCCTGTTCGGGCCGGATCGCCTCGCCATTTTGGTAGAGGGCGATGACTGCGTCGTCGAGGCATTTCTCCAGCGGAACACTGCGGCTCATCGCGGCGGCGTCGGCACCCTCAGCGACCACCCATTTCGCGCCGGGCTGGACACCCGCCTCATCCAACAAAGTCGAGAGCCGTACGCCGGTCCATTCGGAACAGGACAGGAGGCCGTTGATACCGCCTGCTGTGGTCTGCGCGGGCTGTGCCGATGCATAGCCGCCGGAATTTCCCGGACATTCAATGAACCGGATGTGCGTCTCCATGGGATACCGCATCAGATTTTCCACCGAAAACGCCAAGGGGCGCTTCACCATGCCGTGGATGGCGAGCTCATGCCTAGCCGGATCGATGTCCGGAATGCCGTTGTGGTGGCGCTCGAAATGCAGTCCGTTGGGGGTGATGGTACCTTCCAGCAGATGCAGGGGCGTGCGGGACGACCCGGTACCCGGTCGTCCCGGTGCGGGACTGAACGGACGCTGCACCTTTTCCTGCCACTTGGACGGCATCCCGTAGCCGGAAAAGCCACGGCCCGGTGTCTTCATCCAATCGGGCGACTGGCCGAGCGCCAAGCCCGCAGCTCCGGCGGCCAAACCGCCGCTCAATAGGAGACGCCGGTCGAGTAGGCCGTTCCCCGCGGCAAAGACGCCGCCATCTTCAAACCCTTCCCGCTTTTTCACTGACCCAGAATATCAGGAATTTGCGGGCTTGCGCTTGATCCGTTCCCGACCTGGCCAAGTACCCGTTTGGCCGGTGAGCGCCCTCAGTTCGTCCATAAAGGCCTGCTCGTCCTGGAAATCACGGTAAACGGAAGCAAAACGCACGTACGCTATCTTGTCCAGCTCCTTCAAACGCTCCATGAGGAATTCGCCGATTTCGGTGGTACTGATTTCGCGGTCCGGGGAATCGGTGACCAGCGCCTCCACTGCGTCCACCAACTCGGAGTGCTTCAGCATCCCGATGGGGCGCTTTTCGCAGGATTTGATGAGGCCCTTCAGGACCTTCTCCCGATCGAATTTTTCGCGCCGTCCGTCCTTCTTGACGACCATGTAGGGAACTTCGTCAATCCGCTCGTAGGTGGTAAATCGTTTGTCGCACGCCGCGCATTCGCGCCGACGCCGGATGGAATTGCCTTCCTTGCTTTCGCGCGAATCGATTACGCGGTCTTCCGCATGTCCACAGTAAGGACAGGTCATGTGAGTCCGCCGCTCCTTCCATTCAATTCTATTGGCTGGCATGCGCCGGAGTCGTAAGAATTTGTTTTGGGAGAGCGCAGTCGGGTCTGGCCGGAAGCCCGGCTGAATTGTTCCTGTGGAAAAATTGAACCTGCGGCGGCAATGCATCGTTCCTTGAACTGAAAGGTTTGCTGAACGATCATGCAAGCGGCAGGACAAATCACGGTGGCAAATTGGGGCTTCCACCCCACGGAGGCGACCGGATGGCAGACAATAGCGAAGAGCGGCTTGGATCAAGACAGCACACTTGTGGAACGTTGCCTGAGCGGTGAAGCCGCCGCCTGGGAAGGCTTGGTGCGCTTGCATACCCGGCGCGTCTACAGCATCTGCTACCGGTTCACCGGCCGGGACAGCGATGCGCAGGATTTGACCCAGGATGTCTTCCTCCGCGTCTACCGGGCGCTGGGCGGCTTCCGGTCCACCGAAGGTTCATTTGCGACATGGCTCACCCGCCTGACCCGCAACCTGTTGATCGACCACTACCGCCGCACGCGGAACGAGCGTGTGACGGATTCGATCGAGGAGCAGTTGCCGCGCGTCGAGGAAGGGTTTGTATCGGTAAACCGTCCCGATGCCGCGCTCGCCGGCCGGGAGGCAAGCGAGTTGCTGCAGGGCGCACTGGCCAAATTGTCACCTGAACTGCGGGAAACGATTATCCTAAGGGATTTGCAGGAGATGGAGTACCGGGAGATTGCGGTAGTGCTCTCGATCCCCGAAGGCACGGTGAAGTCGCGGCTCAACCGGGGCCGGGCGGAACTGGCCCGATTGTTGAAAAAGCACCGTCCAGGTGCCTAAGGAATCAGGAATTACAGAGATGTTGAGTTGTGAACAGTTCGAGATCCTCCTCGCCGATGCAGTCGACGGCGAGTTGAACGCCCCGGCAAGGGCGGAGGACAGGGCTGCGTTTGAACAGCACAAGGCAAACTGCGCGGCCTGCGCCGAGATGGCGACCGATGTGATGGGCGCGGTGGCCTTCATCGGCATCGCGGCCGACGTGGAGCCACCGCCGGTACTGGTTGCCAAGATTCTGCACGCAACGCAGGAAGGCCGGGAGTTCGCCCTCCGGGCGAGCGGACTCCGGGGCTGGATCAACCGAACTTTCGCACCCATCCTGCAGCCCAGGCTGGTGATGGGCGCGATGTTGACGCTGATGTCGCTAACGATGCTGACCCGGTGCGCTGGCGCACCGAAGAAGATTTTGAGTGCGGCGGATCTGGATCCGATCCGGATCTGGTCGTCGCTCGACGACCGATCCCACAAGATGTGGGACCGGGCCGTGAAGAGCTACGAGAGCATGAAGCTTGTCTATGAGATCCGGGGTCAAATCGACGACTGGAAACAGAAACAGGCTGACGAGGAAGCTGCGGCGGCCGAGGCGCAAGCCAACGACCGCAAGCTGGAGACCGTTCCACAGCAGGACGGCAGGAAGTAATACAGGAGGATGCCAGTTATGAATTGCGCCAACCATCCCGAAACAGAAGCCACGGCATTTTGCCGCGAGTGCGGGAAACCCATGTGCAAAGAGTGTGAATGCCCGGCGCAAGGGTCGGTGTTTTGCTCCGACCACGTCCCAGCCCAGGCCCCAGCCTTAGCCCAAGCCCCGCCGCCGCGCGACCGTTTCGTGAATGCACCCTATGTAGATTCGCCCTACTCGATGCCCGACATGCCCGTCACAGAACTCCATAGGCGTCTTCCCGCAACGAGTCCCAACCTGGGCAATCCGGGCACGCCGCCGGCCCTGGCTTTCATACTCGGATTCATTCCCGGCGTCGGTGCCATCTGCAATGGCCAGTACGCCAAGGGCTTGATCCACGCCGTGGTATTCGGGCTGCTGATCACGATCGCGAACAATTCGCACAGCGGCAGTGTGGCGGCCTTTGCGGGCATCATGATCGCGGTCTGGGTGTTCTACAACGCGTTCGAGGCCTTCCATACCGCCCGCCGTCGGCAAATGGGCGTTGCGGTGGAGGAGTTTTCCAGCTTGTTCGAGGTCCAGACGAATTCCAAGTTCCCGATGGGGGCCATCCTCCTGATCGGTGCGGGTACGGTTCTGCTGCTGGACTCCACGGACGTGATCAGCCTGGAGCGGTTTGTGCGATTCTGGCCAGCCCTGTTGATAGCGGTGGGCGTTTACATGCTGTATGCGCGGTTGAATCCCGGGACCGCGAAAGACTCCAATGTGGAGGTGGGACGATGAACGAACAGGCACAAAATTTGACCCGGGCCATTACCGGCCCCATCATTCTGATCACCGTGGGCGTGCTTTTCCTGGTGGACCGGTTCACGGGCTTCTCCTTCGGCCAGACCTGGCCGGTATTGCTGATCGTGATCGGCTCCTTGCGCCTTCTGGGCGGTGGCCGCCGCAAACGCGACTACATCGATCCCCCGCCACCCCCCGGAGGTGCCCGATGAGACCGCGTTCCATTACAGGCCCGCTGATCCTGATTTCGATCGGCTTGGTCTTCCTTTTGAACAACTTGGGCCACGATATCGGCGTCTGGCAGTTGCTGGCCGATTACTGGCCGGCACTACTCATCATCCTCGGCGTGATCGGGTTGGTGGAAGTGCTGTTTTACGCCAGCAGGGGAACTGCGGTTCCGCCCCGTCCGTTGGCTGGCGGGGGCTGGTTCTGGCTCTTCGTCCTGATCGGTTTCGTGGCTTGGGGCGGCAACAAGGGTGGCATTCACATCGGGCCCTTCAGCTCCGGCGGCGTGAATCTGCTGGGGCAGGATTTCGAGTACGACGTAAATTCGTCCACCCCGTCCCAAGGTGTCACGCGGATTGTCCTCGACAACGTCAAGGGTAACTTGGCCGTCAAGGGCGGCCAAACGGGCGACATCAAAATCACCGGCCACAAGAACGTCCGGGCGTTCAACCGGACTGATGCCGACCGCGGCGACCAGCAGAGCAATCTGCGGGTGGAGCGCCAAGGTGACATCATCACGGTGCACGCCGACGAGCCCCGCTCGTCCCGCATGCTCAGCATCTCTTCGGATTTGGACATTGTGATCCCGGCGGGTATCGACGTGGAGACGCGTGGACGCAACGGGGACCTCACGATGGACGACATTGGCGGCTCGGTGGAAGTCCTGAACGGACGCGGCGAAGTGCGGTTGAACCGCATCGCCAAGGACGTAAAGGTGGATTCCAGCCGCGGCGGCCTGATCCGGGCCATTGATGTGAAAGGCAATGTGGAATTGCAGGGGCGCGGCGGCGATGTGCAGATCGAGAATGTGGCTGGCCAAGTCACGGTGAACGGCGAATTTTCAGGCAATTTGGAGTTCCGCGCACTGGCAAAGCCCTTCCGGTTCACGTCGCAACGTTCCGACTTCCGGGCCGAGGCGGTTCCGGGCAACATCAACCTCGACCTGAGCGAGTTGAAGATGACGAACGTAGTGGGGCCGGTCCGGTTCCAGTCCGGCAGCCGGGACATCCAAATCACCGATGTGACGAATTCGGTGGAATTGACGCTGGACCGGGGCGACATCCAAGTGACCGAGACCAAGACCCCGGTGGCCAAGATGGACTTGCACGTGCGGAATGGCGATATCACCGTCGCGGTTCCGGCAGGTGCGGGATTCGTACTGGACGGGCGGACCGGCCAGGGCGATGTTACGAATGATTTCGGCAGTGGCATCGACGCAAACAGCGAGGGCCGCTCGGGCAAGCTCAAGGGGAGGTCCGGAAGCGGGCCGCAGATCACCATGAACTCGGACCGGGGCAGTTTGACGATCAAGAAAAACTAGCCGACAGGTGCAAAACGGGAAGAAGCCCGACCTCCAAGGTCGGGCTTTTTCGTGATAGGGAGTGCGGAAGCTAGGGACGGTCGTGCCGCGGGAGCAGGGAAAGAAGCGCCTTGGCCTCACCCTTGCGGTGCAATTGCTTCAATACCTCGGAACAACTTTGGATCACGCTGGAACGGAATCCCTCCAAGTCAGGGCCTCCCGTGGAAAGCAGTACCAGCGCTTTCCGGTAATCGTCCACCGCCGCCGACGCATTTCCAGCCGCCTGCTCGATACGTCCGCGACCCGCCCAGACCGATCCGGCGACTACGGAATCCTCCCCGAACTTTGCCGACATGATCAGCATGGCCCGGTCCATGGAGCGGCGGGCATGCTCGAAATCGTGGTGTCTGGCCTGCACATCGGCCAACAGTTGGAGCAGCGCTCCGACCTGCGGATGGTTTTCGCCCAAGCCGCGCTCATCCAGTCCAATGGCCTTCAGAAGAGCATCTTCCGCCATTGCGAGCTTGCCATCGGCGATGTAGAGTTCGGCCATTCCGCCGAGCGTTGTGGCCGTTTGGTGCAGGTTCTGGGGTATGGAGGCCTCGAACAACGCGAGCGACTTGCGCAGCAGGGGCTCGCCCCGTGCCCTGTTCCCATTCTGCGACCAAGCGAGCCCGAGCCCGCGGAGGCCGACAGCCTCCACATTACTGTCGTTGTGGTTGCGGGCAATCTCAGTGACCTTGTTCCAGTGCTCGAAGCTGAGGTCCCAGTTGCGCGACTCGCGTGCCAAGTCCGCAACGCCAATGTGGGCATCGGCCTCGGCATGCCAGGGAATTCCGGGAAGATCCAGCACCGAGCGGAATGTTGCGCCGGCCTCGGCCATGCGCCCCTCCTCGCGGAGCAGGTCGCCGAGCAGATTCGACAATTCGGCCCGTGACTCGACCGTAATACCAGTAGTAGTCAGAGTCCGGCGCAGCAGGCTTTCCGCACCGGAGTAATCACCCGCGTTCCGAAGGACGACACCCAGCGACTCAGCAGTACGGCCAAGCCGCGCTTGCTGGCCGGGGGATTCCTGCCAAATCTTCAGCGCCCGCTCCAGCTGGATGCGTGCCGCCGGATCCTTGCCCAAATTGTGCAGCACAACGCCGAGATCACTGGAACTTAGGGCCATTTCAATGCGGTTCCGGGCTGCGGCAAGACTCGCACGGAGCAAGCTTTCGGCCGCAGCATAATTCTTGTGGTCGATCTGGGCGACTCCTTGCTCGCGCAGGGTCCTCCAATCCGGCTGGGCTCCCAAGGTAGCTGCCGAGGAAAGGGACACATATAGCGTTAGCGACACGAGAGTGCGCATGGGGTTTCAATCCTCCTTTGTTTTGTTGGTCTGTTGGCGAGAGGATTTTGACAAACCTCCGGCCAAGCTAGCTGTTTCCGCGACCCTCAAATTGCGGGCCCGCAGGTCATTCAAGCAACATTGCTGGATGGAAACGCTGGATGGAAACGCTGAATGGAATCCGGATTACAACGCGGTACCGTCCGCGCGGGAATCAAAGCTTTTTGGCATTACTCCGACGAAATTTCGGCAGGTGCTGGGAGCTCAGGTTCAGTCCTATCTACTGGTAAGGACATTGCAGGGAACGGGCTCTTCCGCCGACTTGATTCCATTTTCGCATACGGCCATGTCGATTGAATGAATCACTGGTAGTGATTCCCAAGCCATATTTACCATGCACTTGCGGCGATTCGGACGTCCGCAGGCGGGAAGTTGTTGAAACCATAAAGAAAATTGATTGCGGAAACTTGTGACCGGAAGTTACGGCACTAACGGGGATGACATAATTCGGAAGGATGCGGCCCTTGTTTGCTGGCCTCTTGCTTGGAGGCAACGATATCTTCATCTCCTACTCCTCCAAGGATCGGGAGCAGGCGGAGCGGATTGAAAGGGTACTGATTGGCGGAGGCTACCGCGTCTACCGCGACGAGACTGCCCTCAAAACAGCAGAGCATCTCGACCGGTTGCTTGACGAAGTCCGCCGCAGCACGATGCTGGTGGTTCTGGTGAGCGCGAACTCCATGGCATCGGATTGGGTGGAGAGCGAATTGGCCGCCTACATGGAGCGTCCAAAATCCAAGTGGCGGATCGCACCGGTTTTCCTGCACACGCGCTATCCAAAGGAACTGCCCGACGGATTCTCGATACTTGGTGAGTTCCGGGGAGTCCTGCCCCAACAATTGGATACGAGCGACGACGCCCGGCTCTTGCGGACGCTCACGTCACAGTTCGACGCCATCCGAAAGACAGTCCTGCGCCGATGGACTGCGGCCGGGCTCGCGATCCTGGTGATCCTCGTGGTTGCGTGGCTCGCCCGAATGATCCGCACGGTCACGGCGACCTCCGACCTCTTGAAGCGGGCCGAGACCGCCAGCGCGGCGTTCCGATTCGACGAGGCCGAACACTTGCTCGCACAAGCGTGGAAACTCGACGCCAAGCCCACCACCGCCGCCGCCTATCGGGCCGCCCGCGCACACCGGGCACTGGAGCGCCCGATGCGAGTCTCCCTAAATTCCAAGGAAGCCGTCGTTGCGGCAGATATCGCAGGCGGCGAGCCCTACTTGGTTCTGCATTCCGAGGCTGAACCGAATCTGTCGCTCGTCCGAGCCGGGAAACGGTCCGCACTGGCCGCCAAGTGCGAGTTCCCCCTGGTGGCGACACAGGGCCAAGTGGTGGTCTGGGTCTGCGGGAAGGAATTGGCGACGGCCATGGCCAACGCTCCCGAACCCAGGGTGTTCCCGCTCCCCGACAAGCCGGAGCGGATCCAACTTTGGGACACGACGCTCGCGCTCCTGTTCCATGACGGCAACGTGATGCAGGTGGGCCTGTTCATGGTGCCCAGCTTCCACGTGGAGTCTCTTGATCTTCTGCCAGGGGCGACCGAAGGCGGGGAGATCGGATTCTGCCCCGGCACCTCCCAAGCGTGGTCGTGGCGTGCGGAGGAAGGGAAAGCGGTGTACCGGAGATGGACCGTGCCGTCGGAAAAGCCGACTATGCAGGCCTTCGTCATTCCGGAGCCGACCGGAAACGGCATCGCCAACGTGTCTTGGATTGCGCGCGTGGTTCCCTCACCCGATTGCGAGCGGTTCTTTATCGACTACGCTCCGTTCACCGCAGGGACCCGGAGCACCTTCGAAACGGTCCGCATCCGACCGAGCGCCGTAAATCCTGTGGACACCTTCGACGCCAAAGTCACGGACGTTGTCCCCGGCACGGACCGGAGCGGGATCGAGGCCTACTACCGCACGGAGAGCAAGGAATTCCGCGCGTTTGTCTTGACGTCCGTGGTGGTCCGTGGAACGCGGGTCCGGACCCTTGGCACGGATGTGGAGCGTATTTCGGGCTGGGCGGGTGGCAATCCCGACGCAGTGTGGTCGCTCGCCGGAAGTCCGGATAGCTTGGCCGTTTACCGGAACCAGGAGCGATGGAGCACCTACGGGCACGCTGCCGGGGAGACGGTGCGGATCGTTCCCTCGGCAGGCGGCGCCGTTGTGGCGGTCCAAGGTGAAAAGGGTGTGGTGGTCTGGCGGCGGGCTGAACCTTGGACGGCACGGAATCCGCCGGACCCGGAAGTACTGGCCAACGAACTCGGGGTTGGAGTTAAGTAGGATCCCATTCGATAAGCTACGGTCTATGACCGAATATCCGATGTGGATCGACGGGGGCGAAGTCCGAACGAACGACGCCCGACCGGTCCGCGTACCCTTTGACGACGCAATCGCGGGCCAAATCTACCTTGCAGGGCGCGAACACGTCGACGCCGCAATCGCCGCCGCCAAACGGGCCGCACCTGCAATGCGGGAATTGAGCCGCCACGAACGGTATTCGATCCTCATGAAAGCTCACGGACTCCTCGGCCAACGCCGGGAGGAAATGGCACAGGCGATTTCGAGCGAATCGGGAAAACCCATCCGCGAGGCACGGGTCGAGGTCGACCGCAGCCTCATGACCCTGATGTTCTCCGCCGAGGAAGCGCACAGGCTCCATGGCGAGGAGGTGCCCCTCGACGCACACCCCGGCGGCAAGGGCAAGACCGGTCTGCTGGTGCGGGAACCGCTGGGTGTCATCGCCGCCATCACGCCTTTCAACTTTCCGTTGAATCTGGCGATGCACAAGATCGGCCCGGCGCTTGCGGCGGGGAACACGGTGGTCCACAAACCCGCCTCCGCCACGCCGATCAGCGGCATCCTGCTGGCCCGGATCTTTGCCGAGGCCGGATTGCCGAACGGCGCGCTGAACGTCATCACGGGACCGGGTGGAATTGTTGGCGACATGCTGACGCTCGATCCCCGCGTCGCCATGGCCACCTTTACCGGAAGCCCCGAAGTCGGGCTCCGCATCCGCAATCTGGCGGGATTGAAGCGGGTGACTCTCGAACTAGGCTCCAACTCGGCCGTCATCATCGAGGAGGACGCGGATTTGGACAAGGCCATCCCCAAATGCGTCGCCGGGGCTTTCGCACATTCGGGCCAGGTTTGCATTTCGGTGCAGCGGATCTTCGCCCATGAATCGGTGCGCGACGAGGTCGTGGAAAGGATGTGCGAAATTGCATCCAAGATGCGGATCGGCCACCCGCTGGAGGATGCGACCGAAATCAGCTCCCTGATTTCCGAGGATGAGGCCAAACGGATCGAAGGCTGGATCGGCGAGGCGCGCGAGGCCGGGGCCGGATTGATGACGGGCGGCGGCAGGCGCGGCACCACCATCGATCCGGCAATCCTGACGGACGTTCCAGCCAGCGCCAACCTGTGCGCGAAGGAGGCTTTCGGGCCCGTGGTGGCGGTCAATTCCTACCGCACGTTGGACGACGCGATCGCCATGGTCAACGATTCCGACTACGGACTCCAAGCCGGCATGTACACCCGTGATCTGGAAAAGGCATTCCGGGCGGCCCGCGCAGTCCACGTGGGTGGATTCCACATCAACGAAATTCCGGCTTGGCGGGTGGACCAGATGCCCTACGGCGGCGTCAAACTTTCCGGCACAGGCCGCGAGGGCCCCAAGTACGCAGTGGAGGAAATGACGGAGCTGAAACTCATCAGCTGGTAGGCGGGCAAAACGAACGATACGTTTTTGGAGGTGCTGCGTCCATCGGAAGTAACGGACTGAATCAAGATGTACGCGGACCAGATCTTCGTGGACCAAACATACGGAAGCCAAACCATCGGAAAGGCGCTGAGCACAAGAATCGTGGCAACTGTGCCAAACATGGATGAAGCCAGCCTGATCCGGGCGGCCCAAAAGGGCGATCAGGACGCGTTCGAGCGCCTGCTGCGCTCCTATGACCAGAGCGTGCTCAGGATCGCAATGAACCTCCTGCGCTCGCCGGACGAGGCCAGGGATGTCTACCAGGAAACCTTTCTCAAGGTCTACCGGAACCTGCATTCGTTCCGGTTCGATTGTTCCTTCCATACCTGGCTCTACCGGATCGCCACCAACATATGCCTTGACCACCTGCGTCGACGCAAGGTGCGGCGGGAGGAGCCGGCCATCGCCGAGACTTCCGAAGGCACCGTGGACCGGATGGCGCAGTTCGTGGAGAAGGCGCCACACTCCGACCCGGAGCGCCAGACCTGGAACCGCCAGCTCTCGGACAAGATCACGCGCGCGCTGGAGGAACTGACGGCGCGTGAGAGGACAGTATTCGAATTGCGGCATTACGAGGGATTGCGGCTGCGGGCGATCGGCGACATTCTCGGCACCACCGAGGAGGCCGCCAAGAACTGCCTGTTCCGCGCTACACAGAAGATGAGGGCAAGTTTGGAGTCGTTCGCATGAGTCGCGCTGGGAATTGCACGGAGATCGTGGATGAAATTCCGTTCTACTGTTACGGCGAGGTTTCGTCGGAGACTGAGGAGCGGATCGAGTCGCATTTGGCCGATTGTGCCGGATGCCGAGGCGAGTTGGCCCGGCACAAGGCGTTCTTGGAAGTGATGGATAGCCGCGCGCTGCCTTCGGCCATGGCCGGTGAGGACGCCATGTTGGCGGCTTGCAGGCACAATCTGCGGGCGGCGATGGCCGTGGAGGCAGAAACGCCGTCCCGGTCCGGACTGTTCAGCGGATGGACCGGCAATTGGGGCGATGCCCTGCGGAACTTCTCGCGATTCCAGATCCCTTTCCAAGTGCCCGTGGGAGCGGTCGCGCTGGTGGCGCTTGGCTTCTTCGCCGCGCGCGTAACGCCAACGAAATTCGGCGGCGTCCAGGCCGGGGTGGCGGGTGACGCGATGTTTTCGAACGTGCGGTCGGTGGAGGCCGACCCCTCCGGCGGCGGCGTGCGGATCGCCGTCGACGAGGTCCGGCGGCGCGTGGTCACCGGAAATCCCCGCGATGCGCAGATCCAGGAACTGCTGGTATCGGCGGCTCGCGAGGAGTCCAATCCCGGCGTCCGTGTGGAATCCATCACGATCCTGAAGAACGGCGCGGATCTCGAATCGGTGCGCACCGCGCTTCTGGGCTCGTTGACCCACGACCCGAATCCCGCCGTGCGCCTGAAAGCCTTGGAGGGATTGAAAGCCTGGGCAGGAAACCCCACGGTACGGCACAGCTTGGCAGAAGTCCTTCTCCGGGATGACAATCCCGACGTTCGCATCCAAGCAATCGACATTCTGACCGCGCACCGGGACGATTCCATTGTCGGCGTACTCCAGCATGTGGTGCAACGCGAGGACAACGCCTATGTCCGCACGCGCACCACGAAGCTCCTGGAGGAAATGGGCGCCTCGGTGGGAACTTACTAAGTTACTGAAAATGGTGACATAAGTTACACCCCGACGTCAGATATATGTGGCCCGGAGTTAGCAAGGGCGACCCAACAAGGAATCTTCAAGAGGTGATTTGTATGTTCTCGAACAAAGCTGTATTGGTTGCTGTGGCCGCTGTCGGCTTGGCGGTGAAAGGCGCCGGGCAGACGCCGCCCGCAGCCCCGCCCGCGCCACCATCCCCCCCCCGGGTACTGCATGGCCGGTCCGCGACCACACGGGTGTTGACCCGTCACGGATATCTTGGGGTGGGTGTTGCCGACCTTTCCATGGAGCGCGCCAAGGCCCTCAAGCTCGCCGACGATTCCGGCGTCGAGGTGAAACGGGTGGATGAAAACAGTCCAGCCTCCAAGGCAGGCCTCAAGGAAGGCGATGTGATTGTCGAAATGAACGAGAAGAAGGTGGAGGACGTGGAATCCTTCGTCGCTTCCGTCTCCGAATCCGGGCCTGGCGCAAAGGTAAGCCTAGCCGTTTGGCGCAACGCCGGCAAGCAGGTTCTCTCCGCCACTCTGGAATCGCGTCCGGCGGTTGTGATGTCGATGAATGGCGGGAGCCCTTCGGGCTGGCTGATTTCGCCGCCGACTCCTCCCAATGCCCCGCCCAGTGTCAATGACATGTGGGGGGCCCTTACCGGCCAAGCGCCCAAGATCGGCTTCGAGGGCGAGTCCCTAACGCCGCAACTGGCGGAATTCTTCGGCGTAAAGGAAGGCGTTCTCGTCCGCACTGTCAATGAGAAGACCCCGGCCTCCAAAGCCGGCCTGAAGGCTGGGGACATCATCTTCAAAATCAACGGGACCCCGGTGTCCAACACCCGTGAAATTTCCGGCATGGTGCGCGCCTCCCGCAAAAACGTGACCTTCACTGTGATGCGCAACCACAAGGAAATGACGTTGAACGTGGAGGTTGCCGAGGACCGCCGGCCCTCGCCCGAACGCGAGGTCCTTTGATCCATCGCAGACGCCGCTTGCTGTAGGATCGAAGGTATGGCAACCGGCATCGAGATCATGATTGAAGAGTGGGAGCGCGCCAAACTCGGCGCACGGGAGTTCATCGAGGCTCTGCCCGAGGAACAATTTGGATTCCGACCCGTTCCGAATGTGCTCTCGTTCGCGGGACAGTTCCTCCACATTGCGGACGCCAACTACATGTTCGCGTCCGCAGCCTGCGGGATTCCGAATCCGAATCAAGGCCAGAAATCCGAGGAAAAGCCGGAACTCCAGTCGAAACAGGCTGTGCTCGATTTCGCCACCGCCGGGTACGACTTCATCATCGGCGCGCTGCGCAATATCGACGCCGCCGCGCTGGACGAGCAAGTCCAGTTTTTCAAATGGACCATGCCCCGGCATTTGGTCTTTTCAAAGGCACTGGAGCACCATGCCCACCACCGGGGCCAAACTGCGGTCTACTTCCGGATCTTGGGATTGAAACCGCCAAGCGAAAGGTTGTTCTAATGCGCAGTGCTGCCTGTATCCTGCTTGCGTGCGGTCTGCTCCAAGCGGGCCCGCGCGTCGAAGCGATGCGCACCCCGAACGGTGGCATCCAGCCGCAAACAGTGCTGAAGGACGGCACTCTGCACTTGGTCTACTACGCGGGAGAATCCGACAAGGGCGATCTGTTTTACGTCCGGTCGACGGACTACGGCAAGAGCTTCAGCCCCGCGCTCCGCGTCAATTCGACGCCGGGATCGGCCATCGCCGTCGGCAACATCCGGGGTGCCCACTTGGCCGTGGGACGCAACGGCAGCGTCCACGTGGCTTGGAACGGCTCCAGTCTGGCGGTACCAAAGAGCCCGTCCGGCCAGCCTCCCATGCAGTACGCGCGCCTGGCACCAGGCACGACCGCATTCGAGCCCGAGCGCAACCTCATCCACGACGCCTATGGCGTGGATGGCGGTGGGTCGCTGGCCACCGACGAGTCCGGCAGCGTATTCGTCTTCTGGCACGCTCCGAAGCCGGGCACGAAGGGCGAGGAAAACCGGCGCGTCTGGATGGCGAAATCGGCGGACGACGGCGCGACCTTCGAAAAGGAGCGCATCGCCTTCGACAGTCCCATCGGAGCTTGCGGTTGTTGCGGCCTGAAGGCGTCCGTGGATTCGACCGGCGCCATCCATGTGATGTTCCGTGCTGCCGATCAAGTGGTGAACCGCGATATCTGGATGCTCACATCGAAGGACCACGGCAACACTTTCACCGCAGCCGACATCTCCGCATGGAAGATCGGGGCTTGCGTCATGAGTTCCGAAGCGTTCACAGATACCCTGGACGGCCAACTCGCGGCCTGGGAAAGCGAAAAGCAGGTGTTCTTCGGCAAGGTGGACCCGAAAACCGGGGGCGTGCCAGCGCCGGTCTCCGCACCGGGGACTCCGAACAACCGCAAATATCCCGCCTTGGCCGTGAACCGCAACGGCGCAACACTGCTGGCATGGACCGAGGGCACGGCATGGAAGCGTGGCGGCACCGTGGCATGGCGCATCTTCGACAAATCGGGCAGCGTGATGTCGCCGGAAAACGGCAGCGCCCCAGACTTCCCGGTGTGGGGCTTGGTGGCCGCCTTCGCCCGCCCCAACGGGGACTTCGTCGTTCTCTACTGACGACCTATGCTGATGACGACGCAGATCCAGCAGGCCCGGAAAGTCTTGCTGCACGCCCGGTCCATCGCGGTCCTTACCGGTGCGGGAGTCTCCGCGGAGAGCGGCATTCCCACCTTCCGCACCAATGGGGGCTATTGGCAAACCCATCGCTTTGAGGACCTCGCCACACCCGAGGGTTTCGCACGGAACCCCAAATTGGTCTGGGAATTCTACGAGGAACGCCGCCGCGCCATGGACGCCGCAAAGCCCAATGCCGGACACCTTGCCCTGGTGGAACTGGAAAAGCGTGTGCGAACATTCACGCTGGTCACGCAGAACATCGACGGCCTACACGACGCCGCAGGTTCCCGCAACGTGAACAAACTGCACGGCGACATCTGGATTGTCCGCTGCCTGGACTGCGGCAAGGAACGCGAAGACCGCACCAAATTTGAAATACTCCCCCCAAAGTGCGAGTGCGGAGGCATGCTGCGTCCGGCCGTCGTCTGGTTTGGCGAAATGCTGCCCGAGGGTTCCATCGAACGCGCCACCGGAGCCGTGGCCCGTGCAGACGTGTTTCTAGTGGTTGGAACCTCCGCCCGCGTGTTCCCCGCCGCCGGCCTGATTCCAATAGCGATAGCCGCCAAGGTGAAGGTGATCGAAATCAATCCCGAGGTCACCGACTTCTCGTCCGAAGTCGATTTCATGCTGAAAGGCCCGTCGGCCGAAATTCTCCCGGCCCTCCTGTAGCCGGTCTTGCGGGATAATGGTAGCGATGTCCCGCGAAAAGCAACTGCTCGAACGAATCAGGGAACTGGAGGCAATGAACAGCGCCCTCCAGGACAAACTCGACATGATCTACTCGATCCTGGCCCCGGATTATGAGGAGCAGGAGGGAATGGACGAGGACGACGACGAGGATGGCGAAGCTCCGGGTCCTCGCTTGGTCCAAATCGACCTGCCGCCCCGCGTTTCGTAGGCCACACCACCCGCAACGGGTACCAACCAAGCTGAAACCCGGATTCAGCAGTCCCGACTCGGCTATTTTGTAAAGCTTGTGTAAATTCGGAACCGCAACGATTCCGAAAATGAATTGTCGTGCCCGGTTCCGACTATACTAGACAACGTGCCTGGGGAGTTTAGAGGGGCGTCCTCCCTGATTTCAATCTTTTTTTTATTCGCCGCGCCGGCAGTTGCCGAGACGCAATGGGTACGCGCACGCCTCGGCTCATTTGAGACAGTATCGGCGGGCGGAAGGAAATCCGCCATCCAAGCGCTGGGGCAATTCGAACAATTCCGTTTCGCATTGGGCACAGCGATGGGGAAATCCGACCTCCGGCTGGACCCTCCACTCCGAATCGTCGTCTTCGCAAACGCCAAGGAAATGGCGGCGGAGGAATGCACCGGCATCCGCCCCGGGCGCGACCGCCAAATGGCCTGCACCGTCGCCGAAGGGCAACTGGCACCCGAGCTTGTGCACCAGCTCACCCGCCGACTGCTGGAGGAAAACTTCGCCAGCCTGCCCCCCGCAACCGAATCCGCCCTCGAAACCTTCTTCGGAACCGTACAATCCACTGGAGTCCACGTTACGTGGGGCACCCCGCCCCCGCCCGCCGAGCGCACCCGCGAATGGGCCCTCCTCCACCGCCTGGTCGTCCAGCCGGATTTCTCCGGCCGGGCCCACATCTACCTCCACAACCTTGCCCAGGGCATGGATTCCAATGGTGCGATCCGATCCCTAAGCGAAGATCCCTCGAAATTCAATGCTGAAATCGACCGCTATTTCGCCGCTGGAAAATTTGAAAGCACCGCCGGTCCGAGCCGCCCGTTGAATCCCGACCGGGATTTCGCAACAACGAACCTCACTTCCGACGAAGGCCGCCTCGCCCGCGCCGATTTGCTGAACCGCAATTCGGCTGAGCTCTACCAAGGCCTCCTGAAATCGGCCAAGCTGGCCACGGAGGCCCACGAAGGCCTCGCCATCCTCGCCATTCGTGCGAAGGACGCCAATGCCGCCCGCAGCCACATGGAATCGGCGCGCCAAGCCGGAACGCGCAACGTGGTCGCCCTGACAATGTACGCCGGGATCGAGAGCGACGCCGAGCAAGCACAGGAAATCCTCAAATACGCCCTTGGCATCGACGAAAAGTATGCCCCCGGCCACTGGGCCTTGGGCGAACGGATTGACGACATCCCACGCAGACTCGCCGAGTGGAAAAAGGCCATAGAACTGGCCCCCCGGAACGTCGGCTGGCTCGCGCAGTACGCCAAACTGTGCCAGGACGAAAAGCAGTACGCGGAGGCCGGAAGGGCTTGGCTCGCCGCCGCCCAATCCGCGCCGAACCCGGCCATGCGCGACCAATACCTCGCCGCACGCGCACAAATCGACCAGCTCCGCGTGGAGGACGAGGATGTGATCCGACGTCGTGCCGCCCTGATGAAAGCTGCGGAAATCGACCGCCTGAAGTCCCAAGCCAAGCTGGAGCTGGCCGCAATCGAAGCCCGTGCCAACGGGAAGGCCCTGTCCAAGGAAGAGATCGCCAAGGCCGTCGATTGGGATGAAATCCATGGCGGGGAAGTAACCGCCGACGCTACCTTGATCCGCTCCGATTGCACCGGCAAGCAATTGCGGCTGCAGGTGAAGGATGCGGCGGGGAAGATTCAGAACTATGTTGTTCCAAATCCGGCCCTGATCACAATCACGGCCGGTGCCGGGTACCAAGGCGACGCCACGTTGCCCTGCGGCGGCGCGCAAAAGCCACGGCCTGTGCGGATTACCCTCCAGCACGGCAAAGAATTGAGCGGAATCGAGCTTCTCAGATGAAGACAACCTTGAAGCGCCTCGTCGGCGCGGATTTGCCAAAAGTGATCGCAGTTACCGGCCGCACCCGCCAGCAGGTGGAGGCCAGCGTGGCCCACGCACGCACCTCCGGTACCGGACTCCCGATTTGGGGATTCTGCGAAGAGCACTCTGAACCGTGGTCCGGCTGCGACCATTTCGAAAGCGGTGTTGGCTCCTGGCAACTGCGCACGCGCTTGACGTCCGTCTGGCCGGCACTGACGGTGGTCAACTGGCCTGGCGACGGCAATGGCTCCAATCTCTTCAAACTGGTTCCGCTGACGGTATTGCCATTCCGGGTCGTGGTCTGCAATGAGGACTCGGGATATTTCGCGGCAACACCGGCATCGGTCGCCAGCCATGGAATCCGGCGTTTCCGCAACGCGTTCGTATCGGCCATGCGGCGTCTTGGCGACTGGGCGATGGCGGTTGGACCCCTCCTCTATTCGTTCGCCTACAATACGGGGCGGCGGGTCTGGGATGTCTTCGCTTTGGCAGGCAATCTGATTCTCGCGCTCATGGGATGGATGGCGCGCGCAACGCCTGGCTTAACCCGTGCGGCAATGCGCGGCATTACCGGAGGCCGCCCATCGCCATTCGCAAACCAGCTGGAACATGGCTCCGGCGTCTTGGAGATCGTGGTCCCGAACCGCGGTTGGCCACGCCGGAAGATCGCCAAGGCAGTGCAGAATTCCGTGGCGGAATTCATCGTGCTCCGCAGGCGCGATCCCGTCCACCGACTGGAACCGCTGCTTGCCTTGGCCCGCGAAACAGGCGCGTTCACGGTGGCGTGGCAATCCGCCTATACGGGCTGGCGCAAGCAGGTGGTCAACCGCCATCCGTTCCGCCAACTGCAACCCAACGAAGTGGCACAGGTGTTCGGACCATGGTCGCCGGTACTGGTGATCCGCCGCGACATCCTCCAGAAGTTCGGTGTCCCCCATGCCGTCACGTATGGCGCTGCGCTCAATATTCTCTACTGGAAGGCGGCAGCTGCCGGACTGCAGAATCTGATACTGGGGCATGGCGACTCCATCACCCAAGAACCGGCCATGGAGCTGGAGGACGCCGAGTTTGTCGCCCGCCTGGCCGTCTTCTCCAGCATTCGAAAACTCGCGCCCGCCCACCCGTACCGCCAGCGCGGCAACGTGGCATGGTCCCAGGCGAACACCAAACCGTTCCGGGACGGAAAACCGCGCGTGCTGGTCGTCTCCCCCTACCTGCCATTCCCGCTTTCGCACGGCGGCGCGGTTCGGATCTACAATCTCTGCCGCGAGATGTCCGGCGACGTCGATTTCATCCTCGCCTGCTTCCGTGAAGCCAACGAAACAGTTCGCTACCCCGAACTGCACGAGGTGTTCCGGCAAGTCTA
>CAITMP010000307.1 GCA_903893525.1 uncultured Acidobacteriia bacterium
GACTGGATCATCTTGACCGCCGTCTTGTACTCCTTCCACGAATGGATCTGGATGCCCATCTGCGTCGGAAGATTCTTCGCCTTGGCCATCGCCATCATCGTTCGGATTTCGTGGATGTCGTGCGCCAGCGGCTTCTGCACGTAGACCGGCAGGCCCATGCGCATGGAGCTGATGGCCTGCGGTGCGTGCATGAAGTCCGGCGTGCCCACGCACGCGGCGTCCACTTGGCCCTTCTCCTTGTGCAGCATTTCCCGCCAGTCCTGGTACAGCCGCGCCTCTGGGTACTTCTTCTTGACCTTGTCCAGCCGCGCCGAATCCACGTCCGCGACGCAGGCAAGTTTCACTTTCGGGTGCGACGCGATGCCGTCCAACGTCGACCATGCCATCCCTCCGCCGCCGAAACTAGCCAGGCGCATCGTTCCCGACGGCGGCTTCGACATCATCTCTTTCACAAAAAAGGGGGCAGTCAGGACGGCGCTCCCGGCATGGCGCAGGAAAGATCGGCGGTCGGTGGTCATCGCATCATTTTACCCCCCAAGGGAGAATGGTTACAGTGTCGGTGACGATCCACAAGACAGACTGGCTGGAAGCCCGCCGTTGCCCCGCCAAGGCATGGTTTGGAATCCATGTGGGCATCTCGCCGCCCGGTCCGGCCATCGACTTTCTGGTCGACCAGGGCAGGGAAATCGCGCTCAAGGCACGGGAGTTGTTCCCCGGTGCCGGTTTCAACGCCCGCTACCAAGCTGGACCGCTTTCGGTGACGGTCGACATTCTGGAGCCTGTCGAGACCGGCGGTTGGCGCGTTTTCGAGGTCCGTTCCAGTCTCGCCAGCAAGCCCAACAGCCGTCGGACCGGTGACGCACGGGACCTGTTGGGCGACCTCGCCTACACCGTCATGGTCCTGCGGCGGGCGGGCTTGGAGATCGTGGGTGCGTCCGTGCTGCTGCTTTCGCCCCAGTACAGGTACGGCGACCCGGTCGAAAAGCTGTTCGAAATCTTCGACAAGACCGAATTGGTGGAGGAACGGGTTCTGGAGTTCGAAGCGCAGCTTCCTCAACTCTCCGAAACCCTCTTGTCTGCCGAGCCCCCAACGGTCGCCCTGAACGCCAACTGCCGCAAGTGCGAGTACTTCACGACCCACTGCATAGGCCGTGGCATAGCTCATTCAGTACTTGAGATTCCACATCTTAGGTTCAAGGAAATGCAGATGTTGTCGGATGCGGGCATTGTCGATTTCAATGCCGTTCCCGACGATTTTCCGCTCATCGAACGACAGGAGCGCGCCAAATACTGCGTGCAGACCGGTAACCGCTACATCGGCCCGCACCTGAAGGGGAAGCTGGAATCGATCCAGTGGCCTTGCTACTATCTCGATTTCGAATCTGTCATGACGGCCCTGCCGCTCCATCCGGGGCATGGCTGCTACCGGCCGATCCTGACCCAGTTCAGCGTCCACCGGCGCGAAGCTTTCGACTCGCCGACGACCCACGCCGAGTATCTGGCCGACGCCCAAAGGGACTGCGACCGGGAATTCGCCGAGGCGCTGCTGGCGGCCTTGGGCGACACCGGGTCGATCTTCGTCTACAGTGTCTTCGAACAGGACAGCATTCAAGCGCTGGCAGCCCAATTCCCGGATCTTACCGAGGCGTTGCGGAACCTTGTGTTCCGGCTGGTCGACCTGCTGCCGATCATACAAAAGCACGTCTACGACGCGGCCTTCCGCGGACGGACTACCTTGAAGCGCGTGCTCCCGGCGTTGGTGCCTGATCTTTCGTACAAGGGCCTCGCGATCCAGGACGGCGGCACCGCCGTGGCGCTCTTCGCGCGGATGGCCCACGGGGAAATTTCGGGTTCCGCCATGGCGCAAACCCGGCGCGATCTGCTGGATTACTGCGCGATGGATACCATGGCGATGGTGCGTTTGCACGAGGCGTTGTGGTCCCTGTGCGCGGAGCGGATTACGGCATAGGCAATTGCCGGAGCCGCTTGCGCTGTCTCAAAGTGCTTGACATGTTCCGCGAACCGATTCTGGCGGAGGATGCACTTGAAGGTCGGATAAGGCCTTTCGCAGTGAACCGAGTTCGTGGGACCATCCAAGTGCGGTCATCAGCAAAAACGGTATCGTGCGGCGAGCGCTCACATCTCCAACTATACGTTTTACCTCCCCAAGGTTAAACTGAAGACGTGACTCAGCCACCCGTCCGCATCGAAGCCCTCGTGACCCCCGAATCGCTTTCCGCCCTCCGGGCAATCGCGACCATGGACCAGCGCTCCCTCGACGCCGTGTTGGAAGAGGCGGTTGCCGACCTCATCGCCAAACGCAACGTCCAAGCACCGGACCCAGCAGTGATGGATGCTCATAGGGCGGGTCGGGCGAAGTTCGACGAGCTCTACAAAAAGCTAGCCCAATGACCAAGTACCTCACGGTGGCCGACGTCCTTGCGATACACCAGGACCAGATCGATTGGTACGGCGGAGCCGGGGGTGTCCGGGACTATGGTCTCCTGGAAGCAGCCGTATTCCGGCCCCAAAGCGGCTATTACGCGGACCTCGTTGAGGAATCGGCTGCTCTATGGGAGAGCTCTCGCAAAACCACCCGTTCTTCGATGGCAACAAACGCACAGCCTTCGACGCCATGCAGACTTTTCTCACCGTCAACGGCCTCCTCTGAAAGTGGACGTGCATGAGGCCTGCGACTTCGTCCTCGACCTTTACGCCACCCACCAGTTCCAATTCGACAATCTGGTCCCTTGGCTGCGCGAAAACGTCGCCCCCCATTAAGTTCAGGGGAGACGCCCGAACTCCGGAAGCGCCCTGCCGAGCGACTCAACGCAATGGATTGGTACGGAAACATTCGCCCTGGTCCATTCGTACAGGGTGGCCGCCGCGACCGTCGCAGCTTTCGGTCCAAGCCGGGGATCATACCGGTAATCACCTACCTCATCCACCTCATATCTAGGAGCAGGCGCTGGTTCACGTGTCGGAGCAGGTGCTGGTTCACGTGTCGGAGCA
>CAITMP010000308.1 GCA_903893525.1 uncultured Acidobacteriia bacterium
ACCATGTCCCCGGTGGACAAGGCTGCCAACGCCCGCCCCATCCGATTTGCGGTAGCGCTGCCGGCATCGTGGACGTTGCGCTCCGCTCAGCTCGGCGGTGGCGGCAACAACGGGGTCATCCCCCAACTGGCCGGACCCTTGCCCCGCACCGCCGCTTCCGTTCTCTCCCGGGGGATTGCCACCTACGGCAGTGATTCGGGGCATCAGGCCGGGGGCCGGGGGCCTGGCGCTCCGCCTCCCGATAATGCCTGGGCAACGAACGAAGAGGCCATCGCCAATTTGGGATACATGCAACTCAAGAAGACCCATGACGCGGCCATGGTCTTGATCCGACGCGCCTACGGTGAGAGTCCCCGGTTCAACTACTTTTTTGGAAATTCCCAGGGCGGACGCGAGGCCCTCACGGTCGCCCAGCGCTATCCGGCTGACTACGACGGCATTTCGGCAGAGGTTCCGATCGTGAATTTCTCATCGCTCATGCTGGCTCCGGAGCTGATTCGTATTCAGGAAAAGCCGGCTACCAACTGGGTTGCACCCGCCAAAGTCAATGCCATCCGGGGCGAATTCATGCGGCAGTGCGATGCCTTGGATGGCCTTGCGGACGGAATCATCAATAACTACATGGCCTGCCGCGCAATTTTTGACGTCAAACAGGGCCGGCCGGGGCGCGATCCCTGGGCTGCGAAGAGATGTCCGAACAATGTGGACCCCAAGCCCCAGGACACATCTGCCGAGGCGTGCCTGACGAGCGGGCAGATTTCGACCCTGCAGATGGTCTATTCGCCGTACAACTTCGCCACGCCCCTGGCCAACGGAGTCAAATCGTTCGGCATGTGGGTGCCCAATACGGACCCTTCAGGCAGTGGCCTGATTCTTCCGGGCCGCTACAAGGGGCAGGAGGGGGCTGCGCCGGATGCGCCGTTCCACTCCCACCTCGGCGTGCTGGGAGTCACCGGCTACCTGATGCGGGATCTGAACGCCAATCCGCTGGATTATGTGGAGGGTGGACCGCTCAATCAGCGCCGTATGGAACTTTCGCAACTCCTCGACGCCACCAACCCGGACCTTTCGGCGTTTCAGAAGCGGGGCGGCAAGCTGATTGTGGTGATCGGAACCGATGACACCCTTGCCTCGCCGGGTGCCCAGTTGGACTACTACCAGTCGGTAGTCGACAAAATGGGTCGCAGCAATGTGGATGCTTTTGCCCGGCTCTGGGTCTTGCCGCAAACCAATCATGGCCTCATGGGACGCACGTGGACTGCGGACGGGCAAGCGCAACAGGCCATTCCGAACGGCTACGACCGGTTCGGCATCATTACGGATTGGGTGGAGAAAAATCAGGCGCCTGGGAAGTCCATTGATGTGACTGCCGGAGACCGGGCGCTGCCCATGTGCTCCTATCCGGCGTTCCCGAAGTATACGAAGGGTTCGGCGGGCGATGCGCGGTCGTGGGAATGTGCCACGAAGTAGCGGTCGGGGGCGTCGGATTCCGAGTCGCTCCCCCGGATCGTAGGCTGGTCCCCCGCTCGGCGCTTCACCCGTTCACGGTCCTGGCCGACGCCATGTTTGGCCCCGCACATCCCGCCTCCCCGCTATCATGGAATGAAGGGTGAATCCAAGCCCGGTACGGGACCATCATTTCACTCCCCCCTTTCCACGGACAATGACCAATTTTCAACAACACCCCCTCCGGAAGATCATGGACAACCGCATCGCCATCATTGACGGCGCCATGGGTACCACGATCCGCACTTACGGCATGACCGAGGCCCATATCCGCGGGGAGCGTTTCAAGAATTCGCCGAAAGACCTGCTCAACAACGGCGACATTTTCTCCCTCACCCAGTCGGAAATGATCTGCGACATCCACCGCCGCTTCCTCGAAGCCGGTGCCGACATCATTGAAACCAACACCTTCGGCGGCACCAGCATCGCCCAGAGCGAGTTCTTCGTCGACGATCCCCGCGAACACGGCGGCCGCAAGGACCCCGATTTCTACCAAAACATCATCGAGGACCCGTTCCTCAACAACCTCGCCTGGGAAATCAACGAGCAGTCCGCCCGCCAGTGCCGCGAATGGGCCGACCGTGTCGGCACTGCGACCTCCCGCCAGCGCTTCGTCGCCGGAGCCATCGGGCCCCTCACCGTCTCCCTCTCCAACTCCCCCGACGCCGATGATTCCGGCTTCCGCGTTGTCACCTTCGACCAAGTCAAGGCTGCCTACGCCCACCAGATCCGCGCCCTCATCGCCGGCGGCTCCGACCTCCTCCTAGTCGAAACCATCTTCGACTCCCTCAACGCCAAGGCCGCCCTCGTCGCCATCCGCGAGGTCTTCGACCAGGACAAACTCGAACTCCCCGTCATGATTTCCGCCGCCGTCGGCCGTGGTGGCGAAACCATGATCTCGGCCCAGACCATCGAGGCCTTCTGGAACGCCGTCCAGCACGTGAAACCGTTCTCCATCGGCCTCAATTGCTCCCTCGGCCCAGACCTGATGTACCCGTTCTTGGCCCAGTTGGCCGACAGGTCCAACACCGCCGTCTCCTGTTACCCCAACGCGGGCCTGCCCAACCCGCTTTCGCCCACCGGTTTCGACCTCGAACCGCGTGACATGGCCCGCCACCTCCGCAATTTCGCCCAGGGCGGCCTCATCAACATCGCTGGCGGATGCTGCGGCAACACCCCCGAACACATCGCCGCCATCGCCGAGGCCTTGGCCGACGAGGACCCGCGCGAAATCCCCAACCGCACGGCCGCCGTCAGCGTGCCCGTACAAGGGCTCAAGGCCGAGCAGGAACCTGTCAAACCACTGCGCCTCTCCGGCTCCCAACCGTTCACTCAACAGCCCGGCGTATACATAATGATCGGCGAGCGCACCAACGTCGCCGGCTCCCCCAAGTTCGCCCGCCTCATCAAGGACGGCAAATACGAGGAAGCCGTCGCCATCGCCCGCCAGCAGGTCGAAAACGGCGCCAACGTCATCGACATCTGCATGGACGAGGGCATGATCGACGGCGTCGCCGCGATGACCCGCTTCCTGCAGCTCCTCGCCAGCGAGCCCGAAGTCGCCAAAGTGCCCTTCATGGTCGATTCCTCCAAGTGGGAAGTCGTCGAAGCAGGCCTCAAGACCCTGCAAGGGAAGGGAATTGTCAACTCCATCTCCCTCAAGGAGGGGGAGGAAGTCTTCCGCCAGAACGCCGCCAAGGTCCTCAAATACGGTGCTGCCGTCGTCGTGATGGCCTTTGATGAACAGGGCCAGGCCGCCACTTTCGAGGAGAAGATCCGCATCTGCGAGCGCGCCTACCGCATTCTCGTGGATGAAATCGGCTTCCCCCCCGAAGACATCATCTTCGACCCCAACATCCTCACCGTCGCCACCGGCATGGAGGAGCACAACAACTACGCCCTCGATTTCATCAACGCCACCCGTTGGATCAAGCAGAATCTGCCCCACGCCAAGGTTTCCGGCGGCGTCTCCAACATCTCCTTCAGCTTCCGCGGCAACAACAAGGTCCGCGAGGCCATGCACTCCGCCTTCCTCTACCACGCCATCGCCGCAGGCATGGACATGGGCATCGTCAACGCCGGCATGCTCGAACTCTATGAGGAGATCGAGCCCGAACTCAAAGTTCTGGTCGAGGACGTCCTCCTCAATCGCCGCCCCGATGCCACAGAGCGCCTCGTCGACCACGGCGAAGCCCTCAAAGCCGCCGGAAGCGGCGCTGTAGCCACCGAAAAGAAAGCCGAGGAGTGGCGCGCCGGTACCGTCGAGGAGCGTCTCTCCCACGCTCTCGTCAAAGGCATCGACGCCTATATCGAACTCGACACCGAGGAGGCCCGTCTCAAGCTCGGCCGCCCACTCCTCGTCATCGAAGGCCCCCTCATGGACGGCATGGGCGTTGTTGGCGACCTCTTCGGGGCCGGAAAAATGTTCCTCCCCCAAGTCGTCAAATCCGCCCGCGTCATGAAGAAGGCCGTCGCGCACCTGACCCCGTTCATGGAAGCCGAGAAGGCCGCCATGGTCGCAGCCGGGGAAACCGTCAAGGCGCAGGGCAAAATCGTGCTCGCCACGGTCAAGGGCGACGTCCACGACATCGGCAAGAACATCGTCGGTGTTGTCCTCGCCTGCAACAACTATGAAGTCATCGACATGGGCGTCATGGTCTCCTGCGAGAAGATTCTTGAACGGGCCAAGGCCGAAAAGGCCGACCTGATCGGTCTCAGCGGCCTGATCACGCCCTCACTCGACGAAATGGTCCACGTCGCCCGCGAAATGGAGCGCCAGGGTTTCAACATTCCCCTGCTCGTCGGCGGAGCCACCACCAGCCGCGCCCACACCGCCATCAAGATCGCGCCCCATTACGGCCAACCCGTCGTCCACGTGCTCGACGCCAGCCGCGCCGTGCCCGTAACCACCAGCTTGTTGAGCGAGGACGGCAAGCAGACCTTCGTCGACCAGCACCGCGCCGACTACGAAGCCATCCGCAAATCGCACGCCGCCCCCCGCCTCCAAGCCATCCCGCTGGATGAGGCCCGCGCCCGCCGCACCCCCATCGAATGGCGTCCCGACGACCTCCCCCAGCCTTCCTTCACAGGTCTGCGAATCCTGGAAAACTTCCCCCTCGCCACCCTGCGCGAGTTCATCGACTGGTCCCCCCTCTTCCACACATGGGGACTCAAGGGCATCTACCCCCGCATTCTCGACCACGAACAGCAGGGTGCCCAGGCGCGCCAAGTCTTCGCCGACGCCAACGCGCTCCTGGACGCCATCATCGCCGAAAACCTGCTCACGGCCCGTGCCGTCTACGGCCTCTTCCCGGCCAACGCCGCCGGTGACGACGTCGAAATCTACACCGACGCCACCCGTTCGGAGGTCCTCACCCGCTTCCACTTCCTCCGCCAGCAGGTCCACCGCGAAGGCAGCGAGCCTTGCCGCTCCCTCTCCGACTTCATCGCGCCCACCCACTCCGGCCTCCCGGACCACATCGGAGCCTTCGCCGTCACCACCGGAATCG
Source organism: uncultured Acidobacteriia bacterium (assembly GCA_903893525.1). Taxonomy (GTDB): domain Bacteria; phylum Acidobacteriota; class Terriglobia; order Bryobacterales; family Bryobacteraceae; genus BOG-234. The sequence goes on from CAITMP010000308.1 coordinate 5,016, forward strand.
GCCTGAAGAATCTCTGCGACCGTTTCCGCGCCGAAAACGACGACTACAACGCCATCATGGCCGAGGCCATCGCCGACCGCCTCGCCGAGGCTTTCGCCGAATGCCTCCACAAGCGCGTCCGCGACGAATGGGGCTACGGCTTGGCCGAAACCCTCAGCAACGAGGATTTCATCCACGAGCGCTACCGCGGCATCCGCCCCGCCGCCGGCTACCCGGCCTGCCCGGACCACACCGAGAAGGGGATTCTTTGGAACCTGCTCGACGTGGAGAACAACACCGGCATCCGCATTACGGAAAACTTCGCCATGTGGCCCGGCTCCAGCGTCAGTGGCCTCTACTTCGCACACCCCGAGTCCCGCTATTTCAGCCTCGGCAAAATCGATCGCGACCAAGTCGCCGACTACCATCTGCGCAAGCAGATACCCATCGCCGAAGTGGAGCGCTGGCTGGGCCCCAACCTGAACTACGACCCCGCGTCGTAGTTCCCCTTCCGTGGTGGGGCAGGGTAGCATCCTTTGAACAATCTGCCCCACAAGGTCGCCAGTGGTCACAAGACGGCCTACTGGAACTCGCGGCGCGGGCCCTGTTCGATGGTCTTGCCATCCACCTGAACCCCGGCGGCGTTTATGCCAACGTACGTCGCAACGCCCGCCTGCTTCGGCGCGGTGACGTTGCGAAAGCGGATGTCAGTGGCCTGGTCAATCACCACCGCGGGCCGGGTATCGGGCTTCATCGTCGACATCGCAACTCCGTCGAACTCAACATTCTTTGCATGGCGGATGAACAAACCCCAGGCGGGGATCAGGCCGAACATGGAGGGCTCCGGGTATTCCTTTTCACGCTCCGGAGTGGCGAAGGGTTCCCGCGGCGGTACTCCGCCCGTCGCGCGGAAGAAGAAAGTATTGACCACATCGGCCGGTTGCTTCGCCACCTGATCGAGCGAAATGCCTCCGCGATAAACAATACGGATGTTGGAAAAACGGATATCTTCCACATCGTGGCCAGGAATTCCCGCGATGATGGACGCATAGCGGGGATCCGCGTCAAACACATTCACGCCCGATATCGTAATCCGCCGAATGCTCCCCACGGGGACATCCTTCGGGGCGCGCATGCGGCTGCCGAGCCGAATGAAGAACGGCGCGTTGGAAATCTGGCGCATGGTGATGTTGGAGACCGTCACGTCCTCGATGTTGGCGCCATCCACGGATTCGAACGCCAATCCGCGCGACCGGTCGAAGACGATGTTCGAGATCGTGATATTGCGGAAATCACCCTCGGATTCGGTCCCGATCTTGATCCGCCCCGTGGGACCATCGCGGTCCGGGGCGCGTTCCACGGTGCGTTTGAAGGTGCCATCCAGCAGCGAACCAATGTCATAGCCGCTCACCAGGGAGTTCGTGATCGTGATGTTCTCCGACGACCGGGCGTAGCCCAGCGCGTGGCTCCCTTTCAGCGTGATCGCATCGTCATTCGGGGAATTGAAGCTCGAGTTCGAGATCCGCACATTGCGGCAGGAATCGATATCAATGGCATCGCGGTTGGTATCGATGCTGAGGTTGTCGAGAGTGAGGTTGTCGACGCCGGTGGCAAGGATCGCGAAGTGGCCGCCGTTGAGGATCGAGAAATCCCGCAGCGTGACGTTGTGGCTGAGCTTCAGCGCGATGGCCTTGTCGTTGCCCCGCTCGCCGCGCGTCAGGCCTTTGGTGCCGTTGATGCGTCCTCCGCCGATAATCGCGACATTTTCCAGATTCTCGCCCCAGATCAGAGAATTGTGCCAGTGCGAGTGGCCCGCATCCTGATACATGCCGCTTTCGTTCGGCTCGGGAGGATCATAGGCGGTCGCGTCGGTGGAAGCTTCGATTACAGCCCCGCGCTCCAGTTCCAGGGTGATGTTGCTGCGGAGGTGGATGGAGCCGCTTACATAGGTACCTGCGGGAAAGTAGACGGTCCCGCCTCCGGCTGCTGCGGCTGCCTCAATGGTTTTGTTGATGGCGTCGCGGTCCTGCGTCATGCCGTCGCCCTTTGCGCCGAACGTTCTCACGTCAAGGACGGCGCACTGCGCCGGGCAGGCGAAAAGGGCTAGCAGAACTAGAGACTTCATCACTGCCATGGTATCGGAAGTCGGCCAGTGCCCGCACCAAAGGAGGTTATCTTGTGCGGGGGGGCAATGATTGCGATGACACCGTCTCAATCCCCTTTGGAGTGGAGCCCAAAACCGGGACCAACGGTTAACCCTGGAAGGCGTGGTTCCCGAACACGGCCAGTTGCCTCAGGCTGGTACGGGCCATCACGGTCGAGATGCATGGGAACTGGATCGATGCCACCCGCTACCTCAACATGGAACCGCTGCGGGATCGAGACAAGGAGTCGTTCCGAAGTCTGGCCGAAGCTGCATAAAACCCCGCGCGTCACTCAGTGTCGGGCAGGGGAGGCCCCTTTCGCCGTCCCCTTCCGCGCATGACCCCCAAACCGTTTTGCTGAACTTGACAAGCAGCACTGGAATATTTCCTCACACTTCGATAAAATCCTTCGAGTCTGCGTCTGAAAAGGCTGCCGATTGTCGCCCGTGCCCACGCTGCGGCGGAACCCGATGGCCAGACCCACGCTGAAGCGGCGCAACAACTAGCCCCCGTCATTGAGCGAACTGTACGGCCACGTCGCGCTCCGCCGACCGGCCCCGATCATCGATGACCCGGATCAGGTGGCTGCCCTCGGCAGTCGGCCTCCAGGCAAAAGCACCTGTCCCCACGGGGGTGTTCCCGATCAACGACGTCCCGTCGAACCAGTACAGCATCCGCACATCCGACGCCACGCTGGCCTCCAGCGCCACCACCTGAGTGGCATTGGAACGCCGCATCGTGTACGTGACGTTCCGCAGCGGCGAGACGATCCGGGGCGCTTCGCCAACGTCTTGGGTCGCGCAATCGGGCAATTTGGGCGGCGTCCGCCTCGGCATGCCAGCCTCCCGGAAGAGTTTCAGCATGTCGGACGGCCAGAACTCGAACACCTCGAACCGCGTTTCGCCCGCGGGAAAGGGCGGGCACGTCGGCTGCCCGCTACGCGAATCGAGTGCCACGGCCCGGTGCAACTGGCTGACGCGGATCGGAGACTTGCCCGGAACATACCAGGTGTCGACGGTTTGCGGGCACCATGCGTTCGGCAGGTCCCCACTGGCGGCGCACACTGTGACCTTGCCCGCGCCCGGCGGAGGCGCAAACGGCGGAACAAACTCCTTGGCGCGTGCCAGGTTGAGCGCGTCGGCGATTCGGAAGAACAACGGCGCGGCGGCCTCAACGCCGATGAAACTCGCATTGCCCTTGCCGCTGAAATCGCCGATCCACACCACCAGAACAAACGGACCGACGACTCCCGCCGACCATGCGTCGCGGAAACCCCACGACGTTCCGGTCTTCCAAGCAACGGGCCAGCGGCTCCTGAGTGGCAGTCCTCCGAGATCGTCCGGCCGTGGATTGCGGCTCAGCATATCGAGCGTGATGAACGCGGCTTCGGGACTGACGAGCCGGACCCCCTCGTCCAGCTTCTGGGATTGTTCCACCCTGAGACGGTGCAGGAGTCCTTGGTTGGCCAGCATCGCATACATCGCCGCCAGTTCCTCCATGGAGACTTCGCCGCCGCCCAGCGCCAACGCCAGCCCGTAGAAGGCTTCGGATTTCAATCGACCCACGCCCGCGCTCTGGAGGAACTGGTAGAGCGACGGTTGCCGCAGTTGAGTGGAGACCCAAACTGCCGGGATGTTGCGGCTGCGGATGAGCGCCTCCTCGGCGGGCACGGGGCCGAAGAATTTGCCGTCGAAGTTCTCCGGGGTGAAGGGGCCGAAGGATGTCGGCGCATCCTTGAGGATGGTCCTGGGGTGGAGCACCCCTTGGTCTATGCCGAGTGCGTAGACGAAGGGCTTGAGGGTGGAGCCCGGCGAGCGCCGGGCCAGAACGCCGTTCACCTGGCCGTCGATCCTGGCGTTTCGGTAGTCCGCGGAGCCAACCCAGGCCTTGACGGTGGAGTCGCGGGTGTCCACCAGCAAGCCTGCAACGTTCTCAATCCCGCGGTCTCCAACTTGGGCCAGGTAGCGGGCGATCTGGCTCTCCAGAAGTCGCTGGAGTTCGGCGTCCAGTGTGGTGTCGATGCGCCCGGACCGGCCCGACCGGTCGCCAAGCAAGGCATCGACAAAGTGCGGGGCGAGTTGCGGCAGTGCCGACCGGCTGAAATCAGGCGGGCTGTCGTTTTGGGACGGCAAGGTTTGGGCGGGCATGCCGGCACCGAACTTGGCGGTCCACTGGGCAGCCAACTGATTCCGGGCCCGTTGCGACCTGGCCGTCGCTGCACCTCCTGCCAAGCTGCGGCCAGCCCGCGCCGCCGGGTGCTGCGGGATCACCGCCAAGGTGATGGCCTCGCCGGGGGTGAGGCGCACCGGCGGCTTGCCGAAATAGATGCGGCTGGCGGCACCCGCGCCCTGGATGTTGCCGCCGAACGGGACCAAGTTGAGGTAAGCCTCCAGCAGGTCGCGTTTGGAGTAGCGGAGTTCCAGCCACAACGCCGCCCCTAATTGGCCGAGTTTTCCGCTGGCGGTTCGGGTCTTGATCCGGTAGAGCATCCGGGCGAGTTGCATGGTCAGGGTGGACCCGCCCTGGCGCGCGCCACCCTTTAGATACGTCCGGAACGCGGCCCGGACCAACGCGATTGGATTTACGCCGGGGTGCCAGTAGAACCATTGGTCTTCCTTGAGTAGGAAGGCATCCGACAGCGCAGGCGGCATCTCGGCCAGCGGTGTCCACATGCGGTACTGGTCGTCCGAGGCCAGTGTCAGGCGGAGGAGTTCGCCGTCTGCCGACCAGACAGCGGCCGATAGCGGAACCGACCGCGAAAGGGGGGCGTGGGGCCACAGGCGGATGGCAAGCAATGCCATCAGAACCATTGCTGGATAGCGCAAAGCTCTGCGCCACATGTTAGGGCTTGGTAATTTCAAGCCGTCCCGCCGTTCCCACGCCGCTAACCTTCCGGTCATACATGCCTTCCGCGAAGGCGGGCGGCGCTTGGAACAATCCCGGGTTGGTTGCGCGGACCCGGTAGGAGAACGTTCCGGCATCCCGGCCGACAGTGCCGTAGAGTACCAGGCGGTCGTCGCGGACGTCCACGTGCTCCGGCACCCAGTTGGATTTTGCCGCCACACCGATCGGCAGCGCCCCGAAGCCGGTACGCTGCGCCGAAGCTGGGTCAGCGCCGGGGCTGCTCGAATCCGCCACCGGTTGCAGCTCCAGCACCGACTCCACGCCGCCCGGCAGCAGATCCACCACGGCGACCTGCTCCACCTTGTCATTCTTCGTCGCACGCAGGCGCAATCGGATGAGAAACTCCTGCCCGACTTTCGCCTGTGTGAGGGGATTCCCGTTCATGTCGGCAAACTCTCGGATGATCTCGATGCCCTGGCTCATCGGGGCGGGTGGGTTGCGGTCGAAGCCGGACTCGTTGACGGCGTAGTAGCCGACCACCGACCCTTCCTTACTGAAGCGCAGTCTTGCGGCTCCCGCCGGCACGGAGACTTTGGGCATCGACCCGGCGGGAAGCGGAAAACCGCGGTCCACGCCGTCCTTGCCGATCTGCCCGATGCCGAATTTCCCCGCCGCGCCGACCGCCTTCGCATACGCGTCCAGGGCGTAAAGCGCGTAGGCGGCGGAGAGCGAGGTCACCTGCCCACCGCTGACGGCCGCGGCTATTCCCTGGAGCGGGGCAGATGGAATGCCACCGATCCGGTTGGGGAAGTGGCGCGCCGTCAGATACAGGAGCTGGGCATCGTGAATCGCGGCACCGTAATAGACTTCGTCCCCCCAGTCCTGCTTCTGCTGTGCCCATGGGATGTCCTGGATGGTGCGGTCGGCGTCGGCACTCCTTTGCAGCAGCCGGTAGGTTGAGGCGATATAAGCCGCAGCCAGGTCATGTTGCCAGACCTTGCCGTAACGGTTTTTCGCCTCCTGCTCCACGTTCGCGAGCAGTGCCCGGGGGTTGATTCCTTGGCGGGCCAGGAGATAGACGGCCTGTGCGCGCTGCCGAAGCCCTTCAAGGCTGGACGCGGGTGTTCCCGCGAACCGCATCAGCCAGTTGTTGGTGTTCGACAGTAGGCCGTTGGGCGTGCGGACTCCGCGCTCCTGTGCCTCCACGAGGAATTGGGCTGCGTACGCGGTCGGCACCTCGGCCGTAACCGGCGAAGAAGCCCAGAGGCCGAAGCCGCCTTGGTCGTTGGCCCTTGATTGCAATGTCGAGAAGACGGCAGCCAACGGCTGGCCTTCCTTGGATCGAACGGCGCCGAACTCGGGTCGGGATGCGATGATCATTGCCGCCACACCCTTGCTGACGAGTTGCTCCGTGCAGCTGTACGGGTAGTCGCCGAGCCATGCG
>CAITMP010000309.1 GCA_903893525.1 uncultured Acidobacteriia bacterium
CATCGAGACGCCCTCGGCCGGCGCGCTGAAGGAGTCAAAGAAATTCCAAAACCTGCGCAAGGACAACCTGGAGCAGGTGCGTGTGATCCAGGAAGCGGGCCTTGGGGTGCTGGCTGGATTCATCGTTGGTTTTGATTCCGACGACGAAACCATCTTCGAGCGCCAGCGGGAATTCATCGAGCGAACGTCCATCACTTGGGCCATGGCGGGAGTGCTCCAAGCACCTCCCACCACCGCACTGTTCGACCGTATGAAGCGCGAAGGGCGGTTGCTGGAAGGAAGCCAGGCGATCACGAATTTCAGTGCTCCGAATTTCCGAACGAACCTGCCACTGGTAGTCTTGCTGGATGGGCTGAGACAGCTGCTTTTTTGGCTGTACGAACCCAAGGCGTACTTTGACCGGGCGTTCCGTTCGCTCGAGGTCTGGCATTCCCGCCCAACACAAAAACCGCCTTCATTGGGGATGGCGTACAACCTCCGGGTGCTCGCGGCCTCGGTGTGGAAACAGGGCATCCGGTCGAGTTACCGCAGTGCGTACTGGGAGTTCTTCGGCAAGGTCGTCGGCACATACTGGCGAGACGAAACCAAGCTCTGGATGGGTATGACCGCCATGCTGTCCGCCCACCACTTTCTGAGTTATTCACGCGAAGTTGCGGCGGAATTGGAACTGGAGTGCCGAGCCCTGCGTGCCAAAGAGGAAACCGGCTTGATTGAAACGGCGGTAGCCCAAGCAACTTCCGACAGGTAATTCGCCCCTCAGTTCTCGCCTTGCTCCAATACTGCCGAAGATGGCTCGGACTCAGCGGGGTTCCGGTGGATCCGGCGTGGTGTACAAGCAATACACCAACAGGGCAATACCGCAGATTGTAAGAAGACCGAATGCTCCAAGCAGCACGGTAAGCAACCTCAACCAGCCGATGGTCAGCACGAGGAAGCCTCCGGTGCCTTGAAGGTGCCCCTCAATCTTCGGTGGATAACCAAGATGGCTGTCATCGCCCCGGACAAAAGCTCAAATGTCGAAGGTTCAGGAACCGCCTGAATCGCAGATGCCGTAATTGATCCATCGTAATTGATGTGGCCCCGAACCGCGATTTGCCCTGACAGGAGGTTACCCACTTGCGCACCTGTCACCGGATTTAGCCCCACGCCGAGGATATTCAGACTGATGATATCGTCGGAGCCGAATGCGGGAGCAATGTCGTATGTAAGCATGAACGCGAGCGTAGTGCCCGCCTTGAGTGGAGTCATTCCAACCGCGCTGGCGTGGCCCAAATTGGCAGTATAACCGGTCTGACCCTGAACGGATCCATTAAGTGTTATGAATGGGCTCTTGGTTCCGGTCACTTCCCAAGCCGAATTCTGGCCGCTTGGACCACCGAACTGCGTCGCAGCCCAACCCCAAGGCGCACCGTTGGAAGTAGCGCCCGTGCTGGAACCATGGCCGCCAGCACCCGATCCGACCCCCAGCGTGTCGCTGCCAAACCCAACGCCGTATATTGCGCAGTCCACCAATCCGCCGCGGCAATTGCCGGATCCCAATGACTGTCCGGCCACGAAAGCGGCTTCCACTTGACCGACCGTAACGAACAGGCGCAGAGTTGACGCACTGGCGGCGGAGCCGGAACACATTGCGGCGACACAGGCCAGCCGGGCGATGGTTGAACCATGGAGCGAGAAATTGGTCCTCATTACAGCCTCCCCCGGCGAGCCGTCGACACCAAGGCCGTAAGTGAAATGCAGACAAGTGAGCAGGGCAACAGCATCGACGGCTCGGGAACATTCGTCAAAGCGGATAGCTTTACCACCCGATTGTTTTGAGTGTCAGCCACGAACAACTCGCCATCGGAGTTGAAGGCGAGTCCGCTGTTGATGTAAAAGTTTCCGTGGCTGCCGGCATTCGTAATTTGCCCGACATATGAACCGCTCGGATCGAATATCTCAATGCGGTTGTTGTAACTATCGGAGACGTACAAGCGACCCACATTGTCAAAGGCCAGAGCAGCTGCCCGGTGAAACTGGCCAGCTCCCACCCCGTAGCTTCCAATGGATCGCAAGTAGCTCCAATTGGCGTCGAAATAGTCGATCCTGCTATTAGCAGTATCGGCGACGACGAATTGGTTGTAGTCATTGATGGCAATTGCGGTCGGACCGGCAGGCAACCCTATACCAGCCCCGGGAATGTGGTGTGTAGCGATGTAGTTTCCATAATAGTCAAATTCTTCCACCGTGCCGAGACCAGCATCCGTTACGTAGTACTTCCCGCTCTGACCCGCCTCAACGATTCCAACCGCAGACACGAAGGGTGTGGTACCTGAGAAGGTTCCGCCCCATTCGTCCGTGAAAACACCGTCATGGTAATATCGCACCAAACCATCGTGCGAAGATACAACGTCGACCCTGCCGTTCGGATCCACAGCCTCGAAGATTGGACCGCTCAGCCGACCGGTAACACCGATGTTGCCGAATTCACGCAGGTAGAGCCCATTACGATCAAACTCGACCACCCTGCTGTTCCCGGCGTCGACAACGTACATGTTGCCGGAACCGTCAAACTTCACATCCGTGGGAGACGCGAAGTTCGTGCCACCTCCCGAGGACCAGACCTCAATTCCACTTGCGCTACACAGAGGTACAGCAAGTGATATTGCCAGCAAAGCCAAGCTGTATGCAGGGCATCTGAATATTCTTATTTGACTCATATATCTATTCTGACGATCCTTCAGGCTATCCCCTATCAGACTTGTGCAGGGTATCCGAGCCGTACTTTCGCACACACCACACGTCGTCCGCGGGACGTCCCCGCGCGCTGGATAGCTTTCCCCTGGAGTCCACAAAGTAGACAACCAGCGAACACGCTACTAGAAGGATTAAAGTAAACGAGCGATCTCCAGACCCGCCCCCGGTTACATCGGACCTTGAATCGCCCGAAGTGTTCCCTGGACTCGACTGTCGCACCGCAACGGTTGGCGGCATAGCCGAAAACGTGTCACGGAGGGAAGCCCGCACGGTCGAGCCGCAAAGTAGAACGATCACTAGAAGGGTGAAGAAGCCAGCAAATACCCGGTTGCCCACCAGCACAGCGAACATCATCGACGAACCCTTGCACGGCGTTTCCGGGCGGGCGTTGCAACCGTACGCGCGGGCCGGACATCGGCGCGGTCCAACTCCAGCTCAATCCTGCTTCTGCGGAATACCGGCGGAATATAACAGCCTCCGTCGGCAACATACTCAAGGGCCGAATGAATCTGGTGCGTTGGCTGGTTGTCCAATAGGTATCCGTCCATGCCGCGCCGAAGGTACATTCCAATCGCAACCTCACTATGCTCGTCGGAAATCACGATCACCTTTGTCGGGCACCCGGCGGCCCGCACCAACCGGACCAATTGAAGCGCTGAGAGATTGCGCATGCAGGCAGCCACCAAGGCGATATCAGGACCGTTCGCAACTATCTCAGCAAGTGCGTCGAACCCGTCACGGCATGCGGTAACGAGCGTATCGGCCCTTGCTCGACATGCCGCGGCAATCGACTCGCGGAGGAGGCTGTCACTGGCGGAGACCAGCAGCCTCAGGGACGGCGGCGCTTCGCCTGGGTCAGTTAAGGAAAAGTGATTTAGTTCCGCCATAAGTGAGTCCTTGATCCTAGACTTGACATGGGCCCGACAAAGACAAAATGCGGCGGATCCGCCCTAGCTCGAAACCCGCCGCGCGCTGAATCAATCCGGTGTCGGAAGCTCCGGATCGAAGCCATAGCCCGCGAACACTTCAGTCCGCAGTCTATGGCCCCAGCAAAGTCAAGGGCGGGTTACATGCCAGTTCAGCCTTGAACCCATCTGCCCCAATTCCATGGTCGCGCCATTGGGATAGCAGGAATAGCCTCTTTGGTATTGCTGGCGAATAGTACTTTGGTATTGTTCCGGCCGGGAAAGGGTCCGGGAGGCAGGCAGGCGAACTTACCGCCGAATTCGGATTAGACCACGCTCGATCGCAATACGCACGGCGCCGGTCCTGTCGGTTGCATCGAGCTTTGTAAGAATCCGGGACATGTGACCTTTGATGGTGCTCTCGGTAATGGATAGTTGAGATGCAATATCCTTGTTGCTGAGGCCTCGTGCGGCCATCTCAATAACTTCCAGCTCACGCTCGCTCAGTTCGTGATATGCAAGGCGTTTGGACAGGACTTGGGCCGCGCCTGGCGGCAGGTGCCGTAGACCAGTGGCCACTGCACGGACAGCCGCTGCGATCTCTGACTCGGTCGCATCTTTGAAAAGGTAGCCGGACGCACCCTGGGCCAAGGCCCTATGGATATCTTCGTCTCCTCCGAAGCTGGAGACAGCGATGATTTTGGCACGGGGGTCCCGAGCACGTATCACGGCCATCGCGTCCCAACCATCCATTCCGGGCATGGAGAGGTCCATGAGGCAGACGTTGGGGCGGATACTAAAGTACTTCTCCACGGCGTCAAAACCATCCACCGCCTGGGCCGCAACTTCCATTCCGGGCTGCCGGCCTATGATGGCCACGAGGCCGGACCGGACCACGGGATGGTCATCCACCACCAAGAGACGAATCAGCATTGGACATCCACCAAAACGCTGCTTCCTGTACCCACGATGCTGGTCACTTCCAGTCGCGCAGAAATTTCAACCGCCCGCTCCCGGATCCCCACCAAGCCGAATCCCCCCGAGGAACTTACCCCTCCAACATCAAACCCCTTACCGTTGTCCGTGATGCGCATCTGTACGGCGTCCGAGTCAAACTGGAGGGCAATCGAAATTTCGCTGGGTGCCGCGTGTTTTACGGCATTTGTTACGGACTCCTGTGCGATCCGCACCAGGTTCCGCGATACGGAAGGCGGTAGCGGACGCTCTCCGGCATGCTTGACCTCGACTCGCAGGGTTTGGCTGCTGAACTTCGCCGCGACCTCTTTGAGCCGGTGGAGAAGCTCTCGGTCGTGGGATGTGTGCCACTGGCTTCTCAGGTCCCGCACTGAACGTCGTGCCTCGCCACTGCTGGACCGTGCCAGCTCGGCAGCCATCGCCAAATGGGTTTCCACCTCGGCCGGGACATCTCGAAGGATTGTCCGCGCCGATTCCAAGTGCAGACTGATACCCGCGAATCCCTGTGCCAGCGTGTCGTGGAACTCCCGTGCGATTCGGGTGCGCTCCGCCATCACGGCATCCACCCGTTCGAGGGCAAGCAAATGGTTGTCCAGAGCCAGACCAAGTTGCTTGCCGATTGTTCGAAGCAACCTGAGCGTGGATTCCGTGTATGGCTCGTCTGACTTTCTCGGGCCCAGCCGGAGTTCTCCGGCCCGAATCCCGTTTCTCCGATAGATTGGAATCACTGCGAGATCTTCACGGTCCAGGGGTCCGGACCGCGATCCCTCCGCACCAGCCGGATACTCGATCTTCAGGAAGGTCGGGCCCAGGGCTAGCTCGATCTCTTGCGTCGCTAGCTCGAGCAACTCGGCAAACCCCAGCTGTTGCTGCGTCAGGTCAACAATCCGATGAAGCAGTCGCTCCTCCTGCATCGCATTCCGAAAGAAAACCCGGTCCAAGGCGGCAAGCAACGGCTTGCGATACCAAGGACCGAGCAGGCCAACTGCAAGAATTGCTCCAAACAAGGGCAATGGCGAGATCAAGGCCATTGACGACGAATTGGGGTTGACCAGCACGCGCCCGACCACAACGAAGAAGGGCAGTGCCGAGATGCATTCCAACGTGCCCCTTGCCAATGCGTACTGCACGGTGCGACGAACAATGACTTGAATCCCCAGTACATTGTGCTTTCGCATTGAATAGACGAGAGCAACGACAACGAGCAAACCGGGCACCAGCGACAGCAGTGTCAAGCCTTGGCTGACCGGAACCCCCGCGAAGAACGATAACTGGAAGCCGCTCAGCCACACCATTTGGAAGACCATCGTGCCGACAACCAGACGAATTCGACGGCGCTCCGCCGGTGCCGAGAAGAATCGGTAGTTGCGTACAATCACGGCAATTATTAGGACCTTGCCCAGCACTGCAAGAGCCAGAACTAGCTGCTTGATCAATCCCGCATGACTCGTGTAGAGCCAATGCGCGGCAAGCCCCACGTCGGACGTCCAAGCTCCCCGCTCGAATGTCCGCAAGACGGCTATCGCAAAGGACGCGATCGAAACCAGGATGACTGTCCGCCGTACGAACTTCCAGACGGCAGATTCTGCGACAGGACCGGGGAAGGCGGCAAATACCAAGTAGGTCCACAGGGTGTCCCACCCAAATACAAGTCCTGTCAGGTAGGCCCAGTCCGGCATGCTGCCCAAGGACATGTCCGGCATCAGGGCTCGCGCCACAAAGACGAGCGAATAGATCGAGGATGAGATCCAGAGTGCTTTGGCAGTCGGATGACCGGTCCGGCTCCAGCCTGCGAGAAATCCGAGCAAATGGTAGCAGAGGCCCAGAATTAGAAAGCCACACACCATGACTTTGTCCGGCGTGCTTTCTCGGACCGCCAATTTCATGGAGAGCTCCACAACGCCACCGTCTCTTGCGACAGCAAGTCGGTACCGACTGCCGGGGGGACGGCGGAAAAGCATGAAGGCGGGTCCCGCGGATTGGGCCCGTGGATCACCGTCAATCGCGATGATTCGGTCACCCGGTTCCAGCATGCCCTCCGGGGAAGCCTTTGCGACAACGAATCCGGCGGGCGTGTGATGAACTTCGTAGCCCAGTCCACCGACACTCCTTGGCAAAAGCGTTGCGCCGATTGTCGCAGCCTCAAGGCCAAGAAACGCGATTGCGACCGATAATGCGAGTGCGCGGAACACGTGGGTCGAATCCATAGGCAGAGACCATGATGGCACGAAATACCGCACGGTTTACCGTACGAAAGTACTACTTCGAGCAGGCCGGACGCAAATTCTGAACGGACTGCTAGGGAATAGCGTACGGTCCGAACGCCGCAATCACGCTATCGGATTCATCGGCGTTCGTCGTAACAAACACCTGAAAGTGCGTCCCCGGCGGCGGCACGCGGACCACTACGTGCCCATCGCCGCTCCTGAGTTCGGCCATCCTGCGGACAGCGATCCTGGTCTCCGGCTTCACCGCAGTTGAAAACACGTCCCGGTCGCCCTCGTACAGCTCCCGGCTCAGCATGTTCGAAAGTGCGACCGACGATGGGTGCGATGAATCCCATCCGTTGATCACGAACACGCGGGGCCTGAGCGAGGCGACAAACTCGGGCCCCACGGCATCTTGGTATCCATGGTGGTTCGCGACGGCAACGTCCACGGGTCCGGCCACGCGGGCAACCGGACCTTCAATGTCACGCCAGAGCGCACGACCATAGCCGGTGTCATTTGACATGTCGCCGCCGGTGAAGTAATCAAATTTGCCGTAGCTCAGGCGCACGGCGATGGAACACATGTTCTCTGTCGGAAGCTGCGCCGGGGTAAGCAGCTTGGTATCGGGGAAGAATCGGCGGGTCGTTTCCTCCACACCGGTCCAGACCTCCCCATTTGCCGCCAGATTTCGGATTTCGAAATCGGGGTAGGACTCCGGCTTGACGAGAAGGCGCATTTGGTTCCTGGCACCAACCCGAAAGCGTTCCATCTTGTGGCGTGTCGATCGGGCAAAAGCTTGGTAATTGTCGGAATGCTGGTCGTGGATCGGGGCCGGGTAGTTGTAATCCGGCCATGCGCGGTCTATCACGGTACCAACTGGCACGGTCTCGGCAAAATCCGCAATGCCCGTCAACCGGTATTCCCCGAACTTGGACACCGGCAGGTCGGCGGAGAACTTGCCCATATGGTCGTCATGGAAATGGGTCAGGAGGAAGTAGTCGAGTTCCGTCCGGCGCGCCGCCGCCATGTGGCGTGACACGTAGCGGGCGATCCACTCGCCTGGCCGGCGACGACCATCCGGTTTGGGATCGACAAGATAGGGCACTGTGGCGGGGGAGGGGCTGGTGGCACCGCAATCCACCATCATCGTGGTGCCGTCCGGACACAGAAGGAACGCGGAGCTTCCCCGCCCTGTGGAAATGTGGTGGATGTCGAGCGTGCCCGGAGTCCACGGCTGCAACTGGGCTGCTTTACCGAGTGAGGCTGTCGCACTCAGACTGGCGCTGGTTCGAAGAAATTCCCGGCGGCTGGACATGTAAACCCTTTATTCGTACCGCAGGACTTCCACCGGCGCGATCCGCGTGGCGCTCCGGGCGGGATATACAGTGGCCAGCAGGCTGACCCCCATCGCCGCGCCCGCAATCCACAAACCATCCCAGGGCCGGGGCTCGAACGGCACAAAACTCAACGCGTACACCGCTTCATCCAACCGGATCAACTGGTACTTGTCCGCGAAGTAGCAAAACGCGTACCCCAGCG
>CAITMP010000310.1 GCA_903893525.1 uncultured Acidobacteriia bacterium
CGCTACGGGGTGTGAGGATCTCCCCAAGGTATTCGGTCAGGCCCTCGTACACCCAAAGAAGCGCGCCTTCCATTGGCTCGTTGTAGCTGGGGGTCGCCAACCCTGCTGGACGACGGAATTTGCCGTTCCACGAATGAACGAATTCATGTGGAAGCAATCCCGCCGCGAGACGCCGGTGGTCCTCGTCTATCAGCGAATCCTCGTCGACACGGTCGTCGCTCGATTCGTGGTGTTCCAAGCCGAAATGGGCCACATGGTCGCTCAGCGTGTACAGAAAGTGGTAGTCGCGGAAATGGTGGGCGCCGAAAAGGGTGTTGGCCTCCGCAACCAGGTTGCGGAATGCCTTGGTTTCCTCGTCGCGGATCCGGGTTGCCCTCTCGCTGTCCGCCGCGATGTGCAGGTAGTGGCGCACGGGTCCGTTCGGCGAAAGGTCGATGGTCTTGAAGTTTGCTCCTGCTTGGACGGGCGAGTCCACCAGGGTGGTCAGCGAAGACGGCTTGAATAGAATCTGGTTGCCAGTCTCGCTCTGGATCGGTAGTGCCGTTCCGTAACGCCAGCCTGTTGGAACCTTCAGCGACGCTTGGAACTCCAGCTTGTCGCTCGGCACGCCCTTGGGATACAACAGGAATTGGTTCCAGCTCAGGACCGCCAGCTGGGAGGTGACCGAGGAGCCGGAAGAGA
The DNA here is from genome assembly GCA_903893525.1 of uncultured Acidobacteriia bacterium. Taxonomy (GTDB): domain Bacteria; phylum Acidobacteriota; class Terriglobia; order Bryobacterales; family Bryobacteraceae; genus BOG-234. The sequence goes on from CAITMP010000310.1 coordinate 682, forward strand.
ATCCGCCCGATTCGGGAGGCGAGATGAATTCCGCCACCACGTCCAAGGTGGAAACTCCCTGCGGGACTGTCACATGGAATTCGTACATGTTCACCGGATCGCGGTCCCAGCGAATCGGTTGGCCGTTGCCAGTAATTTTGATTCCAGCCAAATCCTCGATCGGACCGGTGGGACCGTGTTCGCCCGGAATCCATTTCGGGTACAGCAGGGACATCGGCCCCGGTTTGGCGGGGAATTGCATTTTCACGTGGATCAGGCGGCGGGTGGCGTCGCTTGCGTCGACGTCAACCTTGATGGGCTGAACGGTGGACTGGGCTGACGCGAGGGGGGCTGATACCGCAGCGAGGCCAGCAGTTGATATGGCGATCAGGACATGGAATGGTTGGAATCGAACCTGCACGCCCTATCGTAGCGTGTTTGACGATCCCATTTACAAAGGGTTGTTCTTGCAGTGGAGGCAGCTCTTTGGAAGTGTCGCGGTTGGCAGGAGCCTGACTCGTGCGCTCCCTCCCGGCGTTGCCGGTTGGACGTGGACGGAGAACATCTGGGTTGCCGCATCCCATGAGGCGTTCCCGGCCTTTCCAGTCACCGCAACCGAGTCGACGGGCTTGGAGGAGTATCCGACTATTGTTCGGGTGACTTCCCCGACCGCGAAGTCGACTGTAACGTCGATCCCTTGGCTATTGTTCAACGTTACGTCCGCCAAGGCCGAGATCCGCTTCCTGCCCAGCATCGCGAAATTGTCACGGTCTCCGAGGAAGCCGATGCCGCTTTGTCCCACTGGAACCAAGACGAAGTATGCGGCACCGTCCGCAGTCTGCGGGATGTCCACTGTGTAGCTGTCATTGGCCGGAATCAACCGGCCAGATCCTTTCAAGTGGTCGTACAGGTAGGCATCGCCGGGGAAACCAAGAGTGGCTGGACGGATATTGATGGTGTGGTTGGCCCCTCTGGCGTAAGCGAACAGGTATGTGGCACCCAGTCCGTTGCCGAAATCCGTAGACGCCGCAGCAACCATGGGCACATCGTCGCCACGCTCGTCCGCGATGAAAACACTGTCCAGCGGAGTGGCGGAGACATCCGGTTTCACAATAACCCCGTCGGCGCGGGCCGCGCGTAGCAGATTGGCTTTCGACACCAACCCCAGTGGATCCCCCGTACCTACGGGACCAGCCGAAAGTGTCGCAGCGATCATGTTCCCGGTTTCGGCGCTCATGAATACATCGGCGAACGGCCAAACACCCACTGCGGATGCAAAACGGGAACTATAGAAAAATTTTGTCCAGCGCGCTGGTATGAATCTGTCCTGGCTGGTGCGGATGTTGGTCACGTTCGAATACTTTGTCGATTGCATGAAATGCGGCGGCTCCGCCATGCAGTACTGAATCGTGATTCCGTGCCGCGACATTGCTGCCGCCATGTTGTCGAGGAACGCGTTCGGGTCGTCCAGATTGAACTCCGCGCGCGCATTCAGGCCAAGCCAATCCTGTTCGTAGGTGGTTGCGCCGGAGGCCTTCAAATACGAGGCCACCGAATCCCAGTACGCGGGATCGGTCGAGACTCCTCCAGACATCTTGTACATGCTGCGGTATGGGCTGTTTTCGTCGATCCACCGAGCGTGTGTCACCAGTGGGACTTTCACGCGGCTCTGGAACGTGGCCAAATCCGGTGTGAAGAGGGCCGGCGAAGCGGTGTAGGTCCAGATTCCCGAGCGGCTCGACCAGCTGTTGTCCGGGCCCTTCGGGTACCACCAGCTGTCCAACTGCATCGATCCCAATTTCACGCCCTTGGCATCGTACTCCGCTTTGACCGCAGCCAAGGTACTGGCGTAGGACGATCCGCCCGGGTTGTAGTAGTACGTTGCACCGTTATCGGTCCAATAGCTGAGCGATTTCAGGAGGATTCCGAAATCGTTTGCTGGCCGCTTCTTCCCCGAAATGTCAGTGAGCGCCTGTCCCCATGCCGAGAAGGTATTGTTGATCCCGCTGCCGTAGACCAGTGCCACTTTGTGGGTGAATCCAGCGGGTAAGGTTGCGATTTGCGGGGAAATCGCGCCCGGTATGCTCCGGTCCCCCTGCAGGGACATCTCCGATGTCATGAAGTTGTCCGCCGGGGAAATGATGAATGTGTTCGAGGCATCGTCGAAGAACGCCCATGGACTATTGTTCACCAGATTTGTAAAATCAGGCTCGGCGAATTGGCCGGTAAAGCTCAGGTGGTGCAGGAACGGATACGAGGAAACCACCGGAAAGGGGGCGGTATTCGGGCCGGCCGTGGCATAGCGGGTGGAGAAAAGAATCAAAGGACGGTCGGTATATGCCCGTATGCTGGACGTGCGTGCTACCGACGATGCGGTGTAGCCGAACGACAACTCCTGCCAAGCACCGATCTTGTCGGTACCCGATGAAGCCACGAGCGCATGTACCGGCGTTCCGGTCGTACCAGCAAACCGCCAAGCCGGACCGGGAACAATAATAGTCCAAGCACCAGTTGACGTCATACTCACGGTTGTGCCTTGGTATGCCGGAATCGTGATTTGAGCGAAAATGCTCGGACTCAGCAGGACCAGTGCCAATCCGCAGCCCAAGAAGGATTGGACGCGAATTTTCCGCAGCGACAATTGTTTGGACCAGCTCACGTGTCGACTAACCCTCCAGATCCCTCTTGAAATACCTGAGTGAATCATATAACAATTTGATTTCGCGTGCCGCGATGCGGGGTGTACTGGTACTAGGACGCGCGTCCGATCCGGACGTTCCATAATGGCACGGAACTATTGTCAAAAGCGCTTTCAGCCGATAGGCTGTTTTGGAGTCCAAACACCTGATCCCAGCCGGAGCCTGGCAGCGGCACCCGGCGCAATTGCAGTCGATAGGAGAACGTTCGCCTGCCAGATGCCATGCCCGATGGAGCCCACCGTGTGGGGGCGCAGTTTCGACGTCCCGATTTCAATCTCCACGTCCGCGCACCCGAGCCGCTCAGCCGGCGAACGGAAGTAACAGACCAGGGATCCGGCCCGGGCTGCGGTCAGGCGGCGGTCGCCGGATGCGTGGAATTCTGCGCTGCAAAGTTCCGGGGGCTCATGTGGCAGATCGGGGCTCGGCACCGCAACCTCCCGGCCATCCCTATCCAGCATTTCGAACTCAACCGCGTTGCTGTTGGCGCTGCGTGCCGTGCGGAGGTTCACCACGTGCCGCCCCGGGGCCAGTCCCGGCGGGCGAAGGCAGTTCACTTGGTACCCATTGCCCGTGTTTGGCGTGGCCCCGGTTGCCGCCACTACCAGTGCCGGTACTCCGAAGCCGTCGACCTCGACAAATACCGAGTCCACCCCGAGACCAACCTCAGGCGACTTGAAGTAGCAGCAAAGGTATTCCTCCTTGTCCGGGTGGAACAACGCGACGTGCGTTCTATTGTTGGCGACGGAATTCAGATGCGGTGCCGCCGCTGTGGGGGGCGGAGGTTCGGGCCAATGCCGTCGGCAAATCGCGGACGCGCGCTGACTGCTGATTTCGATTATCTCGGCCTGCGCAAAACCGGCGGACCGGCACATGGCGAGCAGGCATTCCGGCGACGGTCCGCACCAGTTGTCGATTTGCCCCCCAAGCTCCCCCCGTTCGTAGAACTCCATCACGGCCGGAATTGTCCGGTTCTCGGATGGAATCACGAACGACTCCACCAGAACTTGGTCGGTGGAGAGTTCCAATGCCTTCTCCAGTCCGAGAAGCGGGTGCCGGAGGTGGTAGAGAACGCCGAAGAACAACACGATGTCGAAACGACCCAGCTTGGCTGCGGAGAGTTCCACAACGTCAAGCGTGCGGTATTCCACCTTCGAGCCCAACAACTCACGGGCTTCGAGGAAAGTGTCGAGCTCGACACAATCCACCGCCACCACCTCCGCTCCACGCCGCTCGCACTCGAAGCTGAACCAACCGTCCCACGCGCCAATGTCGAGTACCCGCTTGCCCCTCAGGTCCATTGGAACCCCGAAGACCGCCAAACGCCGACGCATGTGTTCCACCGATTGCAGTCCCGGTAGAACGCTGCCGTCCGGCAGGTCGATCGAATGGTAACGGAATCGCGCCTGGACACTCTGCGCCATGTCCTGAATCCGCTGTTCGAATCCGGTGTCTCCGGCGGCGACCCGAGTCATAACGTCTCCAACTTCCGCAGCATCTTGTGGACCATGTCCACGGGCAACCCTACGACGTTCGAATAGGAGCCCTCAATGCGCGTAACAAACCTGGACGCGAGCCCTTGGATTCCATACGCGCCTGCTTTGTCCATCGGCTCGCCCGAATCGACGTACCAGTGGATCTCCTCCGGCAGCATCTCCAGGAACCATACCGCCGTTGAGGACGCTTCCACCAGCGTCTGGTCGTCCCGGCGCAGGCAGACTCCGGTGATGACGTCATGCCGCCGTCCCGAGAGCGCCGAAAGCATGCGGTACGCATCGCGCCTGTCGCTGGGCTTGCCCATGATTTCGCCCTCGAGGACGACAATCGTGTCCGCCGCGAGAATGGTTTCATCCGTCTCTGCAGGCACCGCCTTGGCTTTTTCACAGGCCAGCCTCAGGACGTGGTCCCTTGGTGTCTCGCCGGGTAGCGGTGTCTCGTCGATGTCGCCCAGTCGGACCGAAAACTCAAACCCGGCAGCAGCAAGCAACTCGGCCCTGCGGGGGGACTTGGAGGCTAACACGATCATTCTCTCAATGGTTTCCGTAGTTCATTTCACCGGCTTCCACCGCCAGCGGGAGGTTGTTTTGCTTCGGCGGCAGCGGGCAGGTCGCGAACGCAGTAAAAGCGCAGGGTGGATTGTAGGCCTTGTTGAAATCCAATAGGACACTGCCGTCCTTCGGCATCGCCGCATGGAGAAATCGTCCGGCCCCGTATGTCGAGTGGCCGCTGGTTGCATCTTTGAACATGAAAAATAGGTCGCCGTCCTCGATTACGGGCTCCAGGCTCACTGTTTGGCCGCCCAATTCGAACATGGCCGTGCCCGGAGACGGTTCTTGGCTGGTCATACCCAGCACATTCGTTATGGGCATCGTCTTGCCCGCCTGCGCCGGAATCCACTTTGCTTGGACTCGCCACTTTTCGTTCGGCGGAAACCAATGGCTGCCGGAAAAATCACGCCGGGCTGGTGCATCCGGGTCGCGCAACCGCACGCCCAATCTACCCCCACGCACGATGATTGTCATGGCCACGCCGTTGATATCGACTACATCCGGAGGCCCGGGGGTATCCGGTTTCAGCTCTTTGCCGGGACCTGACACCGGGAGGAATTCCACTTTCCCCCCTGCGAGTTTCAGTACCCCCGCATGTCTGGCGGTCGTGGGCGGCATGACGATATCAGACAGCGGGTCCGAGCCAACCGCGTTGTCACCCTCGTGGAGCCAGAACAGTCCCGCCACGGCAAGCCATCCCCCTGGTGCCCGCAGCTCGGCCTCGTAGTTCGACCTCCACGAGGCAATCTCGGTCTGGTACGGCGTGGCGGCGAGCACCAGGCCCGCCGCCAGAATTCCAAACAGCCGCCGCATGGTTGGCCGCCGCATCGCTATTTAATGGCCGAGAAGTCGAGCGAATCCAGCCAAACGCGGACAACGTGGTCGACCAGTTTTCCGTTGACTTCCGAGGCCTTGGAGACTGTCTGCCATTCCGGGTCGCTGCTGAATTCCTTCCAGTTCTTCAGTCCTTCCTCCTTGCTGGGGTGCTCCAGGATGTAGACAAGGTAGTTTTCCTTGTTGTCCTGGGGTTCCCAGTAGCCCACGCTCTTCATGTGGTGGCGGTTGAAGATTTCCACAGTGTGTTCGCGGAAGCGCTTCTTCAAGTCGTCCAACTTGCCGGGCATGGCGTAGTAGGTTCGCATTTCGTAGGTGTGCGCCTGGGCGCTGGATGCCGGGGGGGCTGAGACAACAGCCAAGGCGATTGCGGCCAACGCGGCAAGGGCGGGGAGGCGGGAAAAGAGTGATTTCATACGTGCCTTCTAAGATATCGTGTCTACCGCTTGTATCCGAATTTCCGCAGCATGTCGTGCCGTTGCAGCTTGTTGTCCGCATCCTCGATGCCGAGTGGTGACGAACCGTCGACGACTCCAAGTACTCCGCGTCCCTGTTCCGTCTCTGCAACAATCACCTGCACCGGATTGGCGGTCGCGCAAAAAATGTTGCAAACCTCCGGAACATCCTTGATGGCCCTCAAGACGTTGATGGGGAATGCCCCGCGCATCACGACGGCAAAAATGTGACCGGCTCCGACGTCGCCCACGATAGCGCGCGCGGCTGCCTGAAGTTCGTCGTTGGTGCCGTCCGACCGCACCAGCCTTGGCCCGGATGCCTCGTTGAAAGCAACTCCAAACTGGACGCCCGGCACCGAATTCACCATGGCCTCGAAGACGTCCTCAACGGTCTTGATGAAGTGGCTCTGTCCCAACACAATGTTGGCCCCGTCCGGGATTAAAAGCTGAACTGAGTGTAGATTCAACATGTTCCAAGTTCATGGTACCCGGTGCTGGCTGTGGCAATGTCACCCGTGGCCAAGTGTTTATCGAATTTGGGAATTTTGCGATGGCGCGGTCGGCTTGGTTGTGGTAGAAATGAACACAGGTGAATACCCCCTCATTGGTTCGAAAAGGTCCTGCCATCGCTCGCTGGCTGATTGCCTTGATGGGCTGTACGTCGCCTTCAGTGCTGGGGCAAACCCTGTTGCCGTCCGGTGACACGCACGTGAGTTCCCTGACGCCGAGCCTGAATTTCGGAAGCCTGCCGCAGCTCAAGGTGGGGCAGACCCAGACGGGGGAGACGTCACGAACGTTTCTGCAGTTTGACTTGTCGACACTTCCGGCCGGGACGACAGCGACATCGGTGGCCCGAGCCAATTTGGTTTTGTGGGTGAACAAGCTCGGGACTGCGGGCACCATCAAAGTGTCGGAAGCGGCTTCGGCTTGGAGCGAGGGTGCGGTCACCAATTCCAGTGCTCCGTCGTCGGCAACCCAGGTCGGAAGCGCGACGGTTTCGGGCTCCAGCCAGTTTGTGTCGGTGGATGTGACGTCCAGTTTCGTGAAGTGGCTGAATACGCCGGCATCCAACTTTGGCTTGGTGGTCGAGGGCGTGTCGAACGCGGCATTGTTCCTGGATAGCAAGGAAAGCACGACGACCAGTCACCAGCCCGTATTGCAGCTGGTGCAGGTAGGAGTGGTCGGCGCAACTGGTCCGACTGGCGCGCAGGGGACTACCGGTATAACCGGATCGACCGGCAGTAACGGAACAAATGGATCGACCGGC
>CAITMP010000311.1 GCA_903893525.1 uncultured Acidobacteriia bacterium
AAGCTGTGGCTCGATGACCACAACGGCGAATTGAAAAAGATGCCGTACGACATGGCCAAGGCGATCATCACCGAAGGCCACAAGGCAAAGCTACCGGTCGCATCGCACATCTTCTACTTGGCCGACGCCAAGGAACTGGCAGGATACGGAGTGAACGGCTTCGCCCACATCGTGCGCGACCAGCCTGTCGACCAGGCTCTGATCGACACGATGAAGAAGAAGGGGGTCTGGCAGCTGGCGGCGACGCTCAGCCGCGAGGCCACGATGTTCGCATACGCGACCACCCCGAAATTCATCGCGGACCCGTTTTTCATGCAGGGCGTGTCGGCCAACGTGTTGACGACGCTGAAGAGCTCCGACTACCAGAAGGCGCAAGCGGCGGACCCGCACTTCTCGCACTATCCCGAGTATCTGGAGACTGCCAAGAAGAACCTGAAGAAGCTCGCCGATGCCGGTGTGAAGTACGGATTCGGTACGGATTCCGGGCCTCCCGGACGCTTTCCGGGCTTCCTGGAGCACTGGGAGATGGAACTGATGGTGGAAGCCGGATTGACGCCGTCTCAGGTGATTCAGGCGGCAACGAAGAATTCGGCTGAATACCTGAAGGCGAAGGATCTGGGCACGCTCGAAAAGGGCAAGTGGGGCGATCTGATCGTTCTGACGAAGAACCCGCTCGACGACATCAAGAATTCGCGGACGATTGAAGCGGTCTATATCGGCGGCAACCGGGTCAAGTAGTCGTTTCAGAATCGCGCTGGCCCACGATACACTATCGCAGTGGCACCCGGTGTCGCTAGATCGGGACCAATCAGGAGCGTGTAATTTCATGATCAGGAATACCGCCGGGAGGGGATTGGCTCCGGCTGGCCCCGCTTTAGCAATTGTGGTTGCCTTCAGCGCCGTAGCTTTTTGGGGTAGCGGATTCGTCGGCAACGCAAGGGGCGCGCCCCAGCAGACGACAGTACCGGCTCCCGCGACCGCTGCCGAGGCAGCCGATCCCCTTTTCCGGGAGCCCTTTGTGGACTTGGAGGAGTGGCGCGAAACTCCAGTCCGCCACCGCTACGTCCACGGGGGTTTCCGTGGAACACAGGCCCTTTTTTCGATCTATTTTCCGCCCAAGGAGAAGTACCAGGGCCGGTTCTTCCAGCACATTACGCCGATTCCATCCAGCGAGAATCTGGCCGCGCAGAGCACAGGCGAGGACAACAAGATCGCGTTTTCCATCGAGAGCGGCGGCTATTTTCTCGAAACCAACGAGGGCGGAATGGCTGCATTGGGTCGCGACTCCTCGTTGGCAGCCTACCGGGTCAACGCGGCGGCGGCGCGATATTCGCGCATCCTTGCTGCGCAGATGTACGGACCCCATCGCACCTACGGCTATGCGTTCGGCGGCAGCGGCGGCGGCTACCGGACAATCGGCGGGATAGAGAATACCGTCGGTGCCTGGGACGGCGTGGTGCCCTACGTCATTGGTTCCCCAATGGCACTACCCAGCGTATTCACCGCCCGGCTCTTGGCAATGAGGGTGCTCAAGGACAAGTTCCCGGCAATTCTGGACTCGGTTGAGCCCGGCGGCAGCGGCGACCCTTACGTTGGATTGAATCCGGAAGAGCGCGACGTCCTCACCGAAGTCTCAGGCATGGGATTTCCCACGAGGGCTTGGTTTTCCTACAAAACGCTTGGGATGGGCTCATTCCCAATCCTGTTCGGCTCGGTGGTGCAGAAGGACCCCGGGTACTTTGAAGATTTCTGGAAGGTGCCTGGATATGCCGGCGCGAATCCTTCGGTGTCACTGCAAAGGGCACGGATTCAACACCGAACCACCATCAGGAAGATCCTGACGCAGGAGGAGGCCGCCAAGCTCGGCTTGGTTTCGCTGCCAGTACTGCCGCCGGGGGCGTCGCGCGGCGGCGTGGACGGGGCGTGGCAGCAATTGCTGGGAGCAACGGCGGGATTCCAAGTGGAACGTGCACCCGACGGCGATCTCGAAGGGGCCGATCTGGTCGTGATGACCGGTACGGCTGCGGGCAGAAGGCTTCCTCTGGGTAAGGTGGGCGGTGACACAATCATGGTCGGAATCGGCATGTCCTTGGGACAGGGACCGGCCCAGAATCTGTCTGGAATCCGCGCCGGGGATGAAATTCAAATCGACAACTCCAATTTCCTCGCCGCGCAGTACCACCATCGCCATCAGGTCCCAACTCCGGATTTCTACGTTTGGAATCAGTTTCTCGGTCTCAACGGGAAGCCGATCTACCCCCAGCGGGCCAAGATCCAAGGGCCGGAATTTGCCAAAACGGCCGCCGGGACCGTGCAGAACGGTCGCTTCCAGGGAAAAATGATCGTTGTGGAATCCCTCTGGGACCAGGACGCATTTCCGTGGCAGGCCGACTGGTACGCAGGAAAGGTGAAAGCCTCCCTCGGTCCGCTCTTCAACGACAATTTCCGGCTTTGGTATACAGACCATGCCTTGCACGGTGACATCGAGCACCAATTGGACCCCACCCATACAGTCAGTTACATTGGCATCCTCCATCAGGCTCTGCGCGATTTGAGCGCGTGGGTGGAGAAGGGTAATCCGCCTCCCGCGAGCACCAACTATTCGGTCGTGAAGGGCCAAGTGCAAGTTCCCTCTGCGGCGGGAGCCCGACGGGGTATCCAGCCCGTTGTCACAGTCAAAGCGAACGGTGGAACGCGCGCCGAAGTGGCCATTGGCCAATCCGTACGCTTCACCGCCACCGTGGAAGTGCCTCCGGGCACGGGACGAGTGGTTGCTGCGGAGTGGGACTTCGAGGGCACCGGTAAATTCCCGGTTGTCGAGAAGATCGGAACTGGGTCGGGGGCGACTGTTGCCTTCAAGAACACCCACGCATTTACCAGTCGCGGGACCTACTTCGCGACTCTCCGGGCGGCTTCGCAGCGCGAGGGAAATGCGAAAACCCCCTTCGCGCGGATTCAGAACCTCGGACGCGTGCGGGTGGTGGTCAAGTGACGCTGGACTCGCTGTAAACAGAAAAGCGGGGGCAAAGGCCGCAGCCCTTGCCCCCGCTTTCACTTTCTACCGGAAGTGTCCAACCTAGAACACGTACTTGGCGCCGAACTGCATCACGCGGGCCGAGCCGAGCGTGCTGTTGTACTTGCCAAACGTGTTCGGAGCACCCAGGTTCAGACTGGCGGTATTCGCGTCAAACCGGACCGAGTTGGTCACATTGAACACTTCCGCCCGGAACTGGATCCGGTGCTTTTCGCTGTACGGCATCACGAACCACTTGCTGATGCTGGAATCGATGTTGAAGATCCCATCGCCGCGCAAGGTGTTCCGCGATCCGGTCTGTCCCGGCATCGTCAAGGCAAACGCATTGAAGGCCGCAGTTGGATCGGCGAACATGTACGGTCCACCGCCCTTCACCTTGGCGTTCTCAACCGTTCCGGCAGTCAGCGGAGTCAACTGCGTAGCATAGCCGGACAGGTTCCAATTGGTCGGCCAGAAACCGCCGTTGCCCACGCCGATGGGGAAGCCGGAGGTCTGCCGGTAAATCCCGGTCAGCTGCCAGCCGCCAATCACGGCGTCCACAACCTTGTTGGCATTTCCGGCGAACAT
>CAITMP010000312.1 GCA_903893525.1 uncultured Acidobacteriia bacterium
AGGCATCAGAGCTGGGACGGCGGTTCGAAGTAATTTTGTAGGGAAGGACAACGCCGTTCAGGCGAAGTCACGACGGCCTTCCGTTTACAAACACCACTATCGCGGTTCCATCCGCGCCTGAGACCAAACTGGATGGATCAACTGGCTGCAAGACTCTGTTCTTGCAGCCGTTCTATTTTTTGCGAGCAGTACCGCTACAGGACTAAGGATGGACGGGGCAGGTGGGCTTCCGCAAGGATTGCTTTGAACCGCGGGCCTTGGCGGAGCGAGTCGTAGCGGGCATCGACGCCAATGTCATCGAAGGCGGGGCCGCGGATGGCGCACCCGGGGTAGGTGGCATCCCTTCCAAGAGCAAGTTATTCAAGTTGAAACCGCGCGGGGAGCCACAGGTTTCTGACGAAGATTTACGCACACTTTGAGCTGTACCGGAAGATTCTTACGCATCACTACGATTCCGTCCAGTGAGGGACCGAAAGAACAGTGCCCGTTGCGTTCTACCCGTGGATTATCGGGGTTATTCCAGCGGAATTCCGGCACCAAGGCCCAATTCATTTACGAAGCTTTACACAAACTTTGAGCTGTACCGACGGATTCCTACGCATCACTACGCGAAAGTTCAGGAAGTTTTGTGGGGCAGCCATTCTTGGCTGCAGCCGACTTTCAGTCGGCCATAACCGGATGTACGGCGCGCCAGCGGGCAGCGCCTTGTTTTGTGTGGGGCAGGTTGGCAACCTGCGGCGGGGTCGCCGACACCACCACGCGCCCTCATGGCGCGCCAGCGGGCAGTGCCTTGGAAGCGCCCGTGACGACGACGAAGCGGCAATGGAACCAAAAGAGAGACCTATCATGACTCGTAACCAAATTTCGCGTGTACTGAACCGGACAGCAGCCGGGCGAATCCAAGCCCGTACCGGGAGTTCCGGTTCCGGCACCGCAATGCTGGCGGTTCTATTCGCCCTCGCCGCCGTAGTCCCGGCCTGCGCGCAGGTGGATACTACGGCCGACGTGGTTTACGGGCAGGGCGGCAACTTCGGTTCGAATACCATTAACCTAAACGGCCCCAGCGCCACCAGTCTGAATGCCCCAAACGGAGTCGCGGTGGATAGGGGCGGCAACGTGTACGTGGCCGATACCACCAATAACCGGGTGTTGTACTACCCCGCGGGAAGCACCACCGCCACACGGGTCTACGGGCAAGGCGGCAGCTTCACATCGACAACCGTGAACAACGGCGGGACCAACGCCAACAGTCTCAACGGTCCGCAAGGGGTCGTGGTGGACAGCAGCGGCAACCTCTACATCACCGATACCAGCAACCATCGGATCTTGTACTACCCCGCCGGCAGCACCACTGCCACGCGGGTCTACGGGCAGAGCGGCAGCTTCACATCGGGAAACTCGAACCAGGGCGGGATCAGCGCCAACAGTCTCTTCCTTCCGCAATCGGCCGTCGTGGACAGCGGCGGCAACCTGTACGTGGCCGATGCCCTCAATAACCGGGTGCTGTACTATCCCGCGGGCAGCACCACCGCCACACTGGTCTACGGGCAGGGCGGCAGCTTCACATCGAGAAACCAGGGGACCAGTGCCGACGCTTTTAACTCTCCGCAAGGGATGGCGGTGGACGGCGGCGGCAACCTCTACATCGCAGATACCAGCAACCATCGGGTCTTGTACTACCCCGCGGGCAGCACCACGCCCACGCGGGTCTACGGGCAGGGCGGCAGCTTCACCTCGGGAACCATCAACCTGGGCGGGACCAGCGCGAACAGCCTCTACTATCCGATCTCGGTCGCGCTGGACGGCGCGGGCAACCTCTATGTAGCCGACCGCAATAACGCTCGGGTGCTGTTCTATCCTGCCGGCAGCACTACTGCCACGGTGGTCTACGGACAGGTCGGCAACTTTACCACGGGAGATCGTGGGACCAGCGCTACCCGGTTCGACTTCCTGTTCTATGTCACGCTGGACATTCGCGGAAACCTCTACGTAGCCGACCGCAACAACAACCGCATCGTCAAGTACAACAGCGCCTTCCCGGCGGCCAACCCACTGGATGGAACGTGGACCCAGGTCGGAAACATGTCTTCCGTCACCAATGCGATGTTCGCCGGCAATTGCAAACTGGCCGTGTCCTGCAGTTTCGACAACGGAATCGATTTCTGGAGGTCATTCACCGCCCCGGACAAGATTCTGTTCACCACCGGGGACGGCTTGTA
>CAITMP010000313.1 GCA_903893525.1 uncultured Acidobacteriia bacterium
CGTCCACCAGGATGTTGGGGTCGGCCATGGATTTGCCGGATTCCGCCATCAGGACGTTGGGTTTGCCCCAGGTCTTGCCGCCGTCCTGCGAGAATGCGTTGTAGACCTTGGAGAAATTGAGACCTTTGGCGGACGTCGACCAGACCGCCATCAGCCGGTTGTCAGCCAAGCGGGCCACCTGGGGAATGGTGTTCCGGAAGAACTCGCCCTCGTCTGTGGGGACAACGGCCCCGGTTTCAAAACCGGCGGCGTGGATGGATCCAGCCAGGACCAACAACAAAGGTAGAAGACGCATTCGTGCTCCAGTATAGTATTCTGTCGACAGTTTGTAAATCAAGGCCTAATAGGCGAGGAATCCGCCGTCCACTACGAGGTTGGTTCCTGTGACGAAGGACGCTTCCGGCGATGCCAGCCAAGCGATCGCAGCCGCAATTTCCTCCGGTTTGCCCCGCCGTCCGAGCGGCGTAGTTCGCAGATACCGACCGGACGCACCGCCGGACTTCAGGTCCGCCACAATGTTCGAACTCGTATCCGTGTTGATATCACCAGGGGAAACGCAGTTGACCCGGATGCCGTATGGAGCAAGCTCCAAGGCCATTCCCTTTGCGAGTGCAACCTGCGCGGCCTTGGTGGCGCAATAGACCGACGCATGTTCCTGCGCCGCCATCGCGCCGACCGATGCGACGTGGATAATGCTGCCGCCCGATCCGTCCCGAACCATCACGCGCGCAACGGCTTGGGATACGCGGATGGTGCCCTTCAGGTTTGTGTCCACGATGTCGTCCGTTTGTTCGTCCGTGCACGCGAGGAACGGCGCAACAGCCGTGGCACCAGTGCGGCTGGCGCAATTCACCAGCACATCGATCCCGCCTAGCCCTTCCACGGCGTGGTCCACCATGGCTGCGACTTCGCCTGGGCTCCTCAAATCCGCGCGGGTCCAGATGACGGAAACAGCCTGTGAAAGTCGACCGACCTGCTCACGATGGGACTCGTCAAGGTAGCAAATTGCCACCCGCGCACCACGCGCGAGAAACAATTGCGCCGTCGCCAAGCCGATACCCGACGCTCCACCCGTTATCAACACCCTCACGCGCTCTCCTCCAGCGGATACAACGGACGCCTCCGGTGGCGGTAGTCGAAATATTTCGGATTGTCGGTGGTGACGCCCGGCGTGTCCACAAGCACGATTTCAGCCGCAACGGGCTGGTATGCGGCCCGCGGGGCGACGACCCCCTTCACGATCAAAATCTTCTTCGATTCGGGGCGGATCCCCAGACTGAGCACTTGTTGCAGGCTCATCGGGGCCATCCTCCTGCTTGTGAGGATGATGGAATGTCCTTCGGCGGTCTCGACCACGGCAGTCAACCCCTGGTCAAAGTTGCCCCAGCCGCCATGCCGAACCTCGCGCTCCACAAATTTTCCATCCGAAAGAATCCGGACGACCCCTTCAATTCCCATTGGTGCACCGTGCAGATGATCGGTCTTGGCCCCGACGCTCAGACGTACCCGTGCTCCAGGGCCTGCATCGAGGCACACAGCCACTGATTCCGGGTCATACAGGATCACAAGCGTATCCCGCCCACCCTGCCGAAGGACCTCGGCAAAAAGGATCGTCGAATCCGCTGGACTGCCGGCACCGACATTGTCCCCGACGTCCATCAGCACCACGGGACCGTGTTCGGCAGCCAAGGCGGCACGGACGGCCACCTCGGGTGAAGGCAAGTTTCCAGTGAGTTCGGCTCGAAGCGCCCAAGCGCGGTCGGTGAGGTGCCGCGCGGCCTTGCGTGCCAGCTCCGCATCCCCATCCGCGGTTGCGAAAAAGGATGCGCCCATTTCAGCCACATCGGCGTAATAGAAGCCCATCGCCACGCTGGCAGTCAGAATCCCCGGCCAGCGGAGAACTTCCTGCACTTCGTCATAGAGCGCCAAGGCCGGAAAACTCGCCGTGTGTTGTTTCGAGATCTGGATGACCATCGGCGGCGTTTCGAGTGCTTGAACAGGCTGGATTTCCCCCCGGACTGTCCGCAAGAGCAATACCGCTGCTTCCCTGCCCCGCTCCCTTTGGTCCAAATGCGGGTTGGTGCGGTATGCCACCGTCGCGTCCGCCAGGGCGATCATGCGGGGCGACACATTCGCATGCAGGTCCAGCGTAGTCACTAGCGGCAACTGCCGGCCCAATACGGAACGTACCCGCTGCAAAATCTCCCCGTCGGCATCGGGAACGTCGGCAGAGACCGTTGCGCCGTGCAGTGCGATCAACAAGCCGTCGAGAGGCAACGAATCGCGCAACTCGCTGATCAGTTCTCCTGCAATCCGTTCGAACGCCCCGGCGGTGATGGTGCCACTGGGAATGGCGAACGTCGCAAACAGGGGTACAACCTCCACCTCCTCCGACAACAAAACATCCAGGAACCCGCCCAACTCATGGTTGGTTCCGGTCCATCGCTCCAGAAGTGCCAGTCCGCGGGTCAGCGTTACCGCCTCGAAGTCGGCATATTCCGTTCCCACGCCCAGGAAGGTGTTGGACTCATGCAGGAATCCGGCAACCCCAATCCTCATCGCAGGACTCCCCGCAACATTCCCTCCAAAATTCCGGTCAAGTTGGCAGCGTCACAACGGCGCACTCCCGAGTCGGATGCGGACGCCTCGATCGACTGGGGGTCCTTGAAGCCGTGCCCGGTGACGACACAGACAGAATGCTCGTCGGCGGCAATGGAGCCTGCCGCAACCGCCCGCCGGTAGCCAGCCAGCGCGGTAGCTCCAGCGGGTTCACAGTAGATCCCCTCGCGGCGCAGCATGTGCGTTTGGGCGGCGAAGACCTCGGCGTCCGAGACCGGTATTACCTGTCCGCCACCGGATCGGACCAGGCGGAGTGCGAGACTGGCGTCGATATCGAAAGGCACGGAAAGCCCACTGATGCGGGTAGTGCTGGTGACGGATTCGACGGTATCCAGACCGAGGCGGTAGGCGTTCCACACAGTTGGGCAACCCTCGGGTTGAACAGCGTGGACCCTCGCCTGCGGGTGAATCGCCTGCATCTCCGCGCTGATCGCGGCGAACAATCCACCACCACCCACGGGAACGAAGACATGGCGCACGTCGGGCGACTGCGCCACGATCTCGGTCGCAATCCGTTTGACCGCGCTCATCCCGACCGGACAATACTTGAAAGCGGAAACGATCAACGAGGCAGCTTCGGACGCCGTGAAAGCCTCCAGAGTGGCGAAAACGGCTTGCGTGACTTCCGGCGAAGTGACAAATTCGGGAATTCCCAGGACGGTCGCCCCGTGCGCCCCCATCTGGAGCAATTTCCCGCTGGGAGCATCGGCATTCACCACGATCACGCACCGGACGCCATACCGTGCACAGTATGCCGCGAGCGAGGAACCGGTATTCCCGGACGACGTGGCCACGCAGACGGACCGATTCTGCAGCAGCACGTTGGTCAACTCGGCGGCGATGAAGCGATCCTTGTAGGAGCCGGTTGGGTTTGTGCTTTCGAGTTTGAACGACACATTGCCGTCCATGCCCGGCACCAGCGGGGTATTCCCCTCGCCCATGCTTGCCGGCCCAAGTCTAGGAAATGGCACGGCGCACCGCCTCGAGCGTTGCATCGATATCGGCTTCCGAGTGGGCGGTGGAGATGTACCAGCGTCCATCGGGCAGCACAAGCACGCCCTCGTCGAGCAGTGCCAATCCGAAATCGGAGTACAAGGCCGTGTTGGAGGCCATTGTTTCGCGGTAGGTCCGTGCCGGTCGGTCCATGAAGGAGATGTGGAAGACGGGCCCGCCTCCGGACGTAACCACAGGGTATCCGGCGTCCCGTAAGAGTTGCTCCATCCCCTTGCGGAGTTTTTCCCCATTCGACCAGAGCTGGGAATAGACCGCCCCCCCATCTTCGGCGAGGAACTCGATTGCCGCCTTCGCCGCCGCCAAGCAGACCGGATTCCCGTTCAGTGTTCCAGCGTGGACCACCTGCCCGCTGGCGATCCGGGACATGAATTCGGCCTTTCCGGCAAGGACGCTCAGAGGCAAGCCGCCGCCGACCGCTTTCGCGTACGTCGCCAAATCCGGTGTCACTCCATAAAACTCCTGCGCGCCGCCCAGTGCCAGCCGGAACCCGGTAATGACTTCATCGAAAATCAGCAACGCACCGTGGCGGGTCGTGATCTCCCGCAGGAATTGGAGAAACCCGGGATCGGCGGGCAGGCACCCGCTGTTGCACAGAAGCGGCTCGCAGACAACGGCCGCGATGTCGCTGCCCGCTTCGGCGAAGGCCCGCTCGACGGCCTCCCGATCGTTCCACTCCACCGGCACGGTCTCCCGATTGGGCCGCTGTCCCACGCCGACGGGAATCACCCCGCCATTCGACGACTCGATCTGCTGCTTGGAAGGACGGTAACTGACCAGAACGCTGTCGTCCCAGCCGTGGTAGTGACCTTCGAATTTGAGGTATTTGGACCGACCCGTGCAGCCACGGGCCAGACGCAGCGCCACCTGGACAATTTCGGTGCCACTATTGGCATAGGCAACAAGGTCCGCACACGGGATGTGTTTGCACAAGAGTTCGGCCACCTCGAACTCCAGATCGTGTTGGGCACCATAGGTGTGGCCCTTTGCCAGCTGGACCGAAACCGCTTCGTTCACCACATCCGGCGAATGGCCCAGAATAAGCGGCCCCCAGGCGAGTGTGTAGTCGATATAGGTGTTGCCGTCCACATCGGTAACTCGCGAACCCTTGCCATGGTCGAAAAACAACGGTACCGGACGCGCCGAACGCCGGAGAGCGGTGGACACGCCGCCCGCGAGCGATTCCTGGGAACGGGCATAGCGGCTGATGGAGCCGGTGATCTTGCTGCGAACGCTTGCTTCCCGAAGGCTGGTGTCGATTGCGGGCGGATTGTTTGTCATGACGGCGGGCCTGGGACCAGTATAAATGGCCTTGCGGTAATCTGTCGACAGTCGGTAAACTGAATTGTAATGAAACTTCGCGGCGTCATCCCGCCAATTGGCACCCCCCTGCTTGAGAACGATACCGTGGACGTCCCGGGACTGCGCCGTCTGAACCGTTACCTGCTGGACGCGGGTGTGGATGCGATCTTCGCCAATGGCTCCATGAGCGGTTTCGCGTTCATCAGCGACGACGAGCAGATCCGATCCATCGCCACCACCGTGGAAGCTGTGAACGGCAAGGTTCCCGTGATGGGCGGCTTGGGAGATACCAGCACCAGCCGGGCGGTGAAGATGGCGAAACGGATCGCCGCCGAGGGCGTGGACTACATTTCCATACTGCCCCCGTTCTACTTCCTCGCCAACCAAGACCACCTGTTTTCATTCTTCAGCGATGTCGCGGCCGCCGTCGATGTGCCGATTTTCCTGTACGACAACCCGGTACTGACGAAGAACCCCATCCATCCACCGACAATCGCTAAGCTGCAGGCGTCCATCCCGCACCTGGCGGGAATCAAGATCAGCAATTCGGACTATGCGAACCTCCAGACCGTGCTCAGTCTGGTAAAGCACGACCCGGAATTTTCCGTGGTTACCGGGAGCGAGTTTCTGATTCTGGTGGGTCTGCAGATGGGCTGCGACGGCTGCGTCGGTGGGATCCACAACACCTGCCCACATATTGCCGCCGGGCTGTATAAAGCGTTCCTCGCAGGGGACATCCCCTTGGCGAAGAAACTGCAACAGGACTTGATCGAGACTTGGCAAATTTTCCGCCATGGTGCAATCTGGGGTGCTTTCGATGAAGCGCTCCGCCACTTGGGAATTTGTGAAAAAGCTACCGGAGCCCCCTACGTCACCAAGGTGACGGACGAGGAACGGCGCACAATCCACGGTATTCTGGATACCTTTGTGAAACCGTACCTTGCCAGTGTTCAGGCCTAGCGTTCGGGCCTAGCGCTCCGGTCGCACCCAGGTAATCCGAAGGTGTTCGGCCACCAGTTGGTGTGGCGGCACATCCGAGCGGCGCTGCAGGAAGTCCATCAGGGGCCGATGGGAATCGATAATATGCCGCACCGTTTCACTGTGGAGGGTCCTGAGCACGGCGTGGGCGAACAATGGCGCGGTCAGTCCATGAAGGGTGCGCTCGAGGTACGGGTTGCCCGTGAGACTCCAGATTGCCTGGTGGAAATCAAGGTCATAACGCGCCCGGATGGCGGGGGACTCCAGTTGCGCACCTTCGAGCCGCTCCAGAAGCTCGATCAAACGGATTTCGTCGGCTGGTGTCATTTTGGTCCGCGCCTGGCACATGGCTTCGGCTTCCAGAATCAATCGAACGCTGTTGATTTTGACAATATCGTCGTCCTCCAACAAGACGACGAACATGCCCCGCCGGGGACTATTCATCACCAGGCCTTGCTCTTGGAGGTGCTGGAGCGCTTCACGGATGGGAGCACGGCTGACGTGGAGATCGCGGGAAAGCTGGCTTTCGTTGAGGCGCTCGCCGGGCTTGAGCTTGCCGGAGAAGATCGCCCCGCTCAAAACCCCCGCGATATTCTCTTTGAGGGTGCTCACGGACATGGGAGCAAATTGATTGCCGACGGTCGTCATGGGGTGTTCATGCAAGAGTATAGCGTGGGGGAGACAAGCGGCTGACCGACTGTCGACAATGAACGAAAATGCTTATCAGTGAAAACCTCGCCCTGGTGGCCAGTCTTCAGTTCGGCATTGGCAGCGGCTATGACTGCCACGTGTACGCGGTGCGGCAGGCCAGCGGAATAACGCTGGTGGATTCCGGCTCTGGTCTCGCCCCCGATCGGTTGCTGGCGGAATTGGACTCGCACTGGCCGGGCGCCAAACTGGAAGCCATCATTCTGACCCATTCCCATGCGGACCACGCCTGCGGTGCGCAACCCCTGAGGGCTCGAACTGGCTGCGCCGTGTACTCGCCCGATGTGTGCCTGGAAGCGATTCGGATCGGCGACGAATACTACAACGGACTGGCCGAGGCGCGGGCCCTCGGCATGTACACGGCGCAAACCCGCTTGCTACCGTGTCCCGATGCTGTTGGGTATTCGGACGGCAGTGCGTTCCAGGTCGGAGTACGGGAATACAGGCCAATCCATGTCCGGGGACATTCGGACGATTCCCATTGCCTGGTCACGGAAGTTGATGGCCGACGGACCCTGTTCGCGGGAGATGTGATCTTCTTCGGTGCCATGCTGGGCGTGATAGACCGGCATGATTCCGGGATGGACGGTTACCGTGAGGACTTGGCGAAGCTCGCGGAATTGGACATCGACGCGCTGCTTCCGGGTCATGGCATTTTCACAGTGCGGGATGGCCAGAGCCATATCGACAAGGCCTTGGATCTTTTAGGGCGTGGGTTGCCGATCCGCCAAATCGGACAATCGCCCCTGATTTTCTAATGGACGGGGCCGATTTTTGCTGGAGGCCAGTAGACGAAAACCGCCTTGCCGTAGATGGCGGGGCGATCCACAAACCCCCACATTCGGCTGTCATTGGATGAACTGCGGTGGTCGCCAAGAACGAAATACCGGTCCTGCGGGACGGAGCGGCGGCGGACACTCATATGGTCGCGGTATTCGTCGGGCAGGTACGGCTCCTGGATCTTGATTCCGTTCACAATCACGACGCCGTCGTCCACTTCGACCGTGTCGCCCGGAATGCCGATTACGCGCTTGATGTAGGACTGGCTGGGGTCCAGTGGAAAGTGGAACACCACCAAATCGCCCCGCTCGATGTTGCCCGTACCCAGCTTGTACTGGTATTTGTTGATGAAGATGCGTTCCTGGTCGGTGAGACCCGGCATCATGCTGGTGCCCTCCACCTTAACCGGCTGGTAGATGAAGACGATCAGGACGACAGCCAGGACGACGGATATCGCCAAGTCCCGCAGGAGGGATGCCACGCCGAATACAGGCTGCGGAGCCGCAACAGGGGTGGGGGCTTCAGGACTTGTAGGTTCTTCCATGCGAAACGAATAATGGGTATCTGTGACCCGATTATACCCATTTTGACGTCTCGGACCCCGATCCGTTTCCATCAGGGATATACTCGCGTCAGGAGATTTCTAAAATTGTCCCTTTCCCGCCGCGACCTATCGATGATCCTGCCCGGACTTGCCGCTGCCCTTCCCTTGGCGTCCGCGGCGCTTCCCTTGCCTGCGGATGACAAGAAAATGCTTGAGACAAAGGCCTTCGACTATCCCGGCCTGCCGGTGAAGGCGAACGGCCAGAACCACTCGCGGGCCGTATTCGACTGGCAGACTCATACCGGGTATCCGGTGGAACTCCATATGACGGAGTTGGGGCCGGGCCAGGTCCCACATGCTCCGCACCACCACTCCCATGAGGAGGTGATGATGCTAAGGAAAGGTGTTCTGGATGCCACATATGGGGGGCAAACGGTGCATTTGACCGCAGGCTCGGTGATTTACATGGCTTCGAATGTCGAACACCAGTGGCGCAATCCGGGTCCGGAGCCGGCAGAGTACTTCGTGATCGCGCTCGGCAAGGGCCTGTAAGGGTATCGTGGGCTGGCAAGGAGCTTCGCGCTAAACTACTGTCACCGGGCCATGTAGTCCGGCATGTCCCACCGCCCCGCCCGCGCACCTTTTCCGACCCGAAGCCCGAAACCTGCCCTTGGAGTTTTCATGAAGATCAGTATTTTCCTATTCCTTTCGTCCCTCGCGATGGCGGCAACGCCTTCATTCAATGTGGTTGAGGCGTCCATCCCTGAGATCCGGGCGGCTCTGGACCAAAAGCGGATCACGTCCCGCGAGTTGGTCACCCTATACTTGGCCCGCATCGGTATGTATGAGGACAAGCTGCACTGCATCATCACGGTGAATCCGAATGTGATGAAAGAGGCCGATGATCGGGACCGCGAGCGGGCTCAGGGTCGTGCGCGGGGAGCCTTGCACGGTATCCCGATCGCGCTCAAGGACAATGTGTTGACGCATGACATCGTCACCACGGGCGGAGCACTCGCCTTCGACGGATTTATACCGCCCTATGACGCGACCTTGGTAAAGAACCTGCGCGATGCGGGAGCGATTATCATTGCCAAAACCGGGCTGTCGGAACTGGCCAACTGGGTAGCGGGAGCCCCGACGCCGATGCCGGGCAACTACAACGCCATGCGCGGGTTCGGCTACAACCCCTACGACCCCCGCCGCGACCCGCGCGATGGTTCCAACGATGGCAGGCCCGTACTGCAGACCGGCGGCTCTAGCTCCGGTGTCGGCACCGCCGCGAATTTTTGGGCCGGGAACGTCGGAAGCGAGACATCCGGGTCTATCCTGAGCCCATCGAATCAAAACATGCTCGCGGGAATCAAGCCGACGGTGGGCCGGATTAGCCGGTACGGGGTGATTCCGATTACCGCCGACCAGGATACGGCAGGTCCAATGGCGAAGACCGTGACGGACGCGGCCATCATGCTGGGAGCCCTCGAAAGTCCCGCACCCGATCCGAATGATGCGGCAACAAAGCTCTGCACTCCCCCGCCGGGCCGCGACTACACAAAATTCTTGAAAGCCGAGGTCTCAAGGGTGCCCGGATCGGTATCCCGCGCGCCTTTTTCTACGAGCGCGCGAACTTGCCCCAACGGCGGAGTGGGGCGGCGGAAGCACCGGCACCCGGCGGACGTGGCGGCGGCCGGGGCGGCAACGGTGATCCGCTGACTACCGAACAGGCCCGTGCCATGACCGAGGCGATTGAAATCCTAACGGCGCAGGGTGCGGTCATCGTCGATCCAGTGGACATTCCGAGCCTCTCCACCCAGGATCCGGACAAGAATTTCGCGCTCTGGGGTCAGTGTTCCGGGCTCAATAATGTGAAGGGGAAGGACGCCAACTGTTCGGTTGTCTTGAAGTACGGCATGAAGCGCGATTTCAACGCGTGGCTGGCAACGTTGGGCCCATCCGCTCCGGTCAAGACGTTGACGGAGTTGCGGGAATGGAACATCACCCACATCACGTCCGGGGCAATCCGGTTTGGCCAGTCGCAACTGGATATCTCGGATGAAATGGACGTTCAAGCCGACCGGGCCCGTTATGAGCACGACCGTGCCAAAGATATAGAACTGGCGGGCACGAACGGTATCGATGCTGCGATGAAGGCCAACCAGCTTGATGCGATTCTATTTCCGGGACCAAATGGTGCGGGCATTGCGGCGAAACCTGGATACCCCACGGTCATCGTGCCCTTCGCGATGGTGCCAAATACGGCGACGCCTCCGTTCCCGGCCGGATTCGAGGCGAAACCAGCTCCGTTCGGTGTCAGTTTCACGGGTATGGCCTGCAGCGAGCCACGCTTGATCGAATTGGCCTATGCTTTCGAACACGCGTCCAAGCGCCGGGTTCCGCCGCCAGCCGTGCCGTAAAGACGCAACCGCGGGAAACGATTATTTCTGGCTCAGGCCTCCGTCCACTGCAACCAACTGCCCTGTGGTGAAGGTCGATGCGCGGAGGAAATACAACACGGCCTCTGCAATTTCCTCGCCGGTCCCAGCTCGACCGGCGGGAGTTGCGGCGATGAATCTTTCAATCCGGTCGTCGGTGCCCCCAAACGGAATCACACCAGGGGCTACCGCATTCACAGAGATCTTCGGTGCCCATGCACGCGACAACGCCCGGGTCAGCATCACCACCCCAGCCTTCGACGC
>CAITMP010000314.1 GCA_903893525.1 uncultured Acidobacteriia bacterium
AACACCGACACCGCGAGGGCGCCCAAGTACAGCTGCGTGTAGTCGGAGGGGTCCCCAGGCCGACGGAACACTGCGAGCGTTTAAGGACCCATCAAACACGCAGAGCAAGGGAGAAAGTTTCCGGGTCGAAGCGGAGCAGATCCTCCACTTTTTCGCCGACACCGATGTAGCGGATCGGCAACCCGAGTTCCTTGGCGATGGCAACCACCACGCCGCCCTTGGCGGTGCCGTCCAGCTTGGTGAGGACAATACCGGTGACGCCCGAGGTTTCTGTGAACTTGCGCGCTTGTTCCAATCCGTTCTGGCCCGTGGTGGCATCCAGAACCAGCAGCACTTCGTGCGGCGCGTCTTCGATCACACGCGAGGCGGTCCGGCGCATCTTCTCCAACTCCGCCATCAGGTTGGTCTTCGTTTGCAGTCGGCCGGCTGTATCGACGATCACGTAGTCCACGCCCCTGGCCTTGGCCGCCGTGAGGGCGTCGAACATGACCGCACTGGGGTCCGAGCCGGTGTTTTGGCGGATGACTTGGGTGTCGGTGCGGGTTCCCCAAACTTCCAGCTGCTCGATTGCGGCGGCGCGGAATGTGTCTGCGGCGCAGAGGAGCACGGAATGGCCTTCGGATTTCAGATGCGAGGCCAGTTTGCCGATGGTTGTCGTCTTGCCGGCACCGTTGACTCCGACCACCATGACCACTGCCGGAGGGGTATTCACCCAAGCCAGAGGCCTGTCGTTGGCGACAAGAATTTCCAGCAAATACTCGCGGATCAATCCGCGCAATTCGCTGGCATCGCCGACCAATTGCCGGTTCACGCGCTCGCGGATGCGCTCCAGGATGTCCTCGGTGGTCGAGACACCGATGTCGGCGGAAATGAGGGTGTACTCGAGCTCCTCCAAAAGGTCCGCGTCGATTTGCTTCTTGCCCGCGAGTACGTCCTCAATCGCCGAGACGAGGCCTTCGCGCGTCTTCTGGACGCCGTCCCGGAGTTTGTCAAGAAGAGACGGCTCCTGGGGAACGGTATTGAAGAGGGTCTGGATCATCTTATAAGACGATGGTAGCAACTTGGCATAATGGGCTCAGCCCATGACCAAATCCGAGATACTGCTTGCCCAGAAGGAATTCCTCTTTCCGGCCGTCTTCCATTACTTCAGCGAGCCCCTGGTGGTGGAGCGCGCCAAGGACCAATATGTCTGGGATGCCGACGGGAACCAGTATCTGGATTTTTTCGGCGGAATTGTCACGGTCAGCGTGGGGCATTGCAACGAATCCGTGAACAAGGCGGTCCACGCGCAGATTGACAGGCTGGAACATGTGTCGACGGTCTTTGCCAACCAGCCCCAGGTGGCACTGGCGCAAAAACTGGCGCAGATCAGTCCTATCGGCGGACCTACAAAGTCATTCTTTTCCAACAGCGGCACAGAGGCGAACGAGGTGGCGATTCTTGCCGCGCGTTGCTACACCGGTTCCACTGAGATCGTGGCCCTCAGGCACGGCTACCATGGCCGCAGCGCATTGGGAATGGGGTTGACCGGCCAGGGCGGCTGGAAACTGGGTCCCCCGCAAGCCGGCATCACGCATGCGGTGAACGCCTACTGCTACCGCTGCCCGTTCGGACTGGAATATCCCTCCTGCGACGTGCGTTGCGCCACGGACGTGGAGCAGGTAATTCGCACAACCACTTCGGGGCAAATCGCCGGGCTGATTGCGGAACCCATCCAGGGCGTCGGCGGTTTTATCACGCCTCCACAGGAGTACTTCGGTATTGTGGCCGAAATTGTGCGCAAGTACGGCGGCATCCTGATCGCCGACGAGGTGCAGACCGCGTGGGGGCGCACTGGCGGCAAATGGTTCGGCATCGAGCATTGGGGGGTCAAGCCGGAAATCGTCACCAGCGCGAAGGGGTTGGGAAACGGTCTTCCGATTGGCCTCACAATGGCCCGCGCCGACGTGGCGGATTCCCTGAAGGGTCTGACGATTTCGACGTTCGGCGGCAATCCCGTGGTGACGACGGCGGCGAAGGCGGTGTTGGATTACATTGAGGAGCGGAATCTTCCCCGGAACGTCGAGGAGGTTGGGGCCTACCTGCGCGAGGGATTGCTCGGCCTCCAGGAAAAGCACCAATTGGTAGGCGATGTCCGCGGGATGGGCCTCCTGCTGGCCTTGGAACTGGTGGAGGACCGCGCGACAAAGGCTCCCGCCACCGCTGCCACCGCCCGGCTGCTGGAAGCGGCCAAGGAGAACCGGATCCTGATCGGCAAAGGCGGTCTTTATGGAAACGTGATTCGCATCTCGCCGCCGATGAACATCGGGAAACCGGATGTCGACGAGTTCATTCTCCGTCTGGATGCCAGTTTGACCCAGGCGGCGGCGACCGCTTAACCAGCGTTAACGTTAAACGGGTCCGTGATAGACTCGTTTTCAAAGAACCGAAGTTGCCTGAAAAACGGTGACGGTGTGAGCGTTTGATGAAGACGAGACTTGGTGGACAGACCTCCCTGCGGCTGTTCCTCCTATTCACTATTTCTATTTGGCCTGCAGTGGCAACGGATCCCGCCCGGCGGACCGTGCGTGCGACCGGACTTGTCCGCGCGGTCACGTCGGTCACGATTCTGGTGCCCCGGATCGAGGGCCTGGGCGGGAGCCAGACCTTGATCGGCATGGTTGAAAACGGCGCACTGGTGGACAAGGGCGCTCTGTTGGCCTCGTTTGACCGGGCCAACGAAATGAAACTGTTTCGTGACGCCCAGAGCCGATTCGACGATGCGGATCACTTGATCCAACAGAAGAAGGCGGAGCATCTCGGGAATGCCGAAAAGCGCATTTCCGATCTTGCCCAGGCCGAGGCTGATCTTAAGAAGTCGGAGATCGAGTTGCGCAAGGGACCCGTGCTCAGTGCCATCGAGCGGGAGAAGAACCAGGTGCGGCTAGCCGATGCGCGGGCGCATGTGGCGAGTCTCCAAAAATCGACGAAGGCGCGCGAGCAGTCTGACAAGGCCGAGATGCGGATTCTGGAACTCCAGCGTGATCGGCAAAAAGTCGCGGTTGAGCGGCAGGTTCGAAATTCCGAAAAGCTGTCCGTTCGGGCTCCTCTCAAGGGCATGGTCGCGCTGCAGAATGTGTATCGGAACAACTCCATGGGGCACGCTCAGGAGGGCGATCAGGTCTGGTCCGGCAGTCCCTTGATGAAGCTGTTCGATCCGACCTTGATGGAAGTTGAGGTTGCCGTCGGCGAGCCGGACGGCGCAGTTTTGGTGCCCGGTGCCAAGGCGGTTGTCCATCTGGACGCATTCCCGGATGCCACTTTCACCGCCCGCTTCAGCTCGGCAAGCCCCGTAGCTACATCGCCACTTGGAATTTCCGTGAAGACCTTTATTGCCCGGTTCCGGTTGGACCAAAAGGATCCCCGGTTGCTCCCGGATTTGTCCGCCGCAGTAGATATAGAGGCCGCCCCGTGAGCGTTGCGGGGATGATTCGGGTCGCATTTGTGGTGCTGGTTCTGGTGGGAGCCGGTTACGCGTTCCGCGAGTTCCGAAAGACCAAGCAGGCAGCTGAGTTGCCAGTGGCGACCGCGCACAAGGGCGAATTTCTGGTGTTGATCCGTTGCCGTGGCCAATTGCAGGCGCACCATTCGGAGCAGTTGGCGGCTCCATTGGATGTGACCGATCTCCAGATAATCTGGCTGGCTCCGGCCGGCGGCGAAGTGAAGAAAGGCCAGCCGTTGATCAAGTTCGACCCCAGCAGGACCCAACAGGAGATCAAGGACCGCACTTCGACGCTCGAACAAGCCTTATCAACTCTGGAACAAGCCATCGCTCAGTCGAGAATTACGGAAGATCAGGACCGCCTAGATCTTGCCACTTGGAAGTACACCGTGGAACGGGCGAAGCTGGAGGCTTCCAAACAGGCGATCATGAGCAAGATTCAAGGCGAGGAAAGCCAGATTGACCTGGGTGTCGCCCAACAGCGGTTCCGGGTGCAGGAGGCTGCGGTTGTAACCCACAAACGTGCCTACGACTCGCGCATTTCCGCACTGGAACGGGCCCGGGACAACGCCCGGAGGCTCCTCGATTTGGCCAATGCCCACCTTGCCCTGATGGAGCTGAAGAGCCCCTTGGACGGCATCGTGAACTATTTGCCCAACTACTCGCAGGGATCTCTCAACGCACAGCCCTTCAAAATCGGAGATCATGTGGCGGCGGGCCAGATCCTGGCCGAGATCCCGCAAATGAGCACGTTGGAATTGGACAGCAAGGTCGAAGAGGTGGACCGGGGGCGGATCGCCCCGGGTACCAAGGCGTTGGTCCGGGTCGATGCGTTCCCTGAGCGGGTGGTGGCAGGGAGAATTTCCGGGATCACGCCCTTGACGGAGCAAAGTTTCAATGAATGGCCTCCAAGCCGCAGCTTTCGGGCCTACATAGCTCTGGACAGCCCGGATGCGCGGATGCGGCCGGGCATGAATGCAGGGGCGGACTTGATCGAACGGCGAATCCCGGACGCTGTTAGTATCCCTGCCAAGGCGCTTTTCACGATCGACGGACGTTCTGCAGTGTACGTCAAGGCTGCGGGGCAGTACGTGCCGACATTTGTGGAAGTTGCCGCAAGGAATCCGGACGAGGTTGCTGTCCGGGGCATTTCCGGCGGTGCGGTTGTCGCTCTGGCGCAACCACCCAAGGAATCCAAGTGAAATTGAAGGCGGCTTCCAGAGGGCGGAAATGGGTCAGGTGGCTATTCGCGATGGTCGTGGTAGCGGCTCTGGCGTCAGCCGCCTTCTTGTACGCCATGAGGGCGTGGCGCGATATTACCGGTGCCAAGACGGAAATCATTCCGACGGCGAAGGTCCTCCTCGGCGATGTCACGTTGGAGGTCAGCGCGCGCGGGGAACTCAGGGGGGGAAACCCGGAGGTTTTGATCGCACCGATGACGGGCGGCCTTGACATGCACCTGACGTCGCTCAAGGAAAGCGGCAGCGAGGTGCGGGCGGGGGAGGTGGTGGCGGAGTTCGACACGACCGAACAGGAATACAGGCTGCGCGAAGCCGAGGCCGACTTGGCTGAAACGGAACAGCGGCTGCTCTACGTTCGCTCATCCAACGAAGCGCAGGAGGAGGAAGACCGCTTCCTCATGTTGAAGGCGGCGGACGATGTGAAACTGGCAGAGCTGGAGGTTCGCAAGAATCCCCTGTTGCCCCTGTTGACCGCCCGTCAAAATACCTTGGCCTTGGACGCGACCAAGGACCGGTTGACGCAGTTGCAACATAACATCGCCAATCGCCAGGCCACGGATTCGGCGGGGATCGCGGTCCAGGAGGCGGCCAAACGCCGGGCGGCTTCACAGGCCGGCACCGCAAGGGAGAATATCGAGGCGATGACCCTCAGGGCCCACCGCGACGGTTACGTCTCGATCAGGCAAAACACCAACCAAAATATGACTTTTTTCGGGATGCAGTTGCCCACGTATCAGATCGGCGACACGGTCCGTCCAGGCATGGCGGTGGCTGAGATTCCCGACCTTCGGAACTGGGAAATTGCGGCCAGGATCAGCGAACTGGACCGAGGCCACATTTCGGTGGGCCAGAGTACGGGGATTCGGATCATAGCGGTACCGGGACGCCAATATCTGGGGCGCGTGAAGGAGATGGGTGGCACCAGCGGGCCGGCATGGAACCGTGTTTTTGATTGCAAGATCGCGATTGAGGATCCATCGATCGAACTCCGGCCCGGTATGAGTTCAAATATTGTCATTACGACGGACCGGCTAAAGGGAGTTCTGTCCCTGCCGGCCCAGGCACTGTTCGAAAATGACGGCAAGTCCTTCGTGTACGTCAGGGAACGGAATGGCGGATTTTCCACCAGGGCCGTCACACTGGTGCGTCGGAACGAGATGCGGGTTGTGGTGTCCGGGCTGGAGGAGGGTCAGGTTGTGGCGCTCTCCAATCCCACCGAAACCGCGAAGAAGAAGGCTCCCGCAGGGGGAGCGATGCAGGCACTGCCCAAATAGGCTTTACCAAGGCGGAATTCAAATTGATGATTGTTCGCTACATGTCGGACTTTGCCTTGGCGGCCACCAACCTTTGGGCGCAGAAGACCCGCACGGTCCTCACCGCTCTGGGTATAATCTTCGGTGTCGGGGCTGTCATTGGGATGCTCGCAATAGGGGCGGGGGCCCGCGAGGAATCGATGCGCTTTATCGAGACCTTGGGTGTGCGGAATCTGCTAATCGAGGCGCGCCCGGCTTCCAGCGATCAGGAACTGCAGCAGCGGCGGCGATCCTCGCCGGGTTTGACACAGCGCGATGCACGTGTTCTGGCCGCCAATGTTGAGGAGTTGGAGTTGATTTCGGCGCGACGGTCGTTGCACCCTGCACAGGTATTCCCCAAACCGACGCCGGATTTGCCGGAATTGTTCGGTGTCCGGCCCGCGTATGCGGCAATCCACAACTGGAAGTTCGCCGAAGGTCGTCAGTTCGACGATGCGGGCGATGATGCCAGCGCGGCCGTCTGTGTGTTGGGGGAGCGCGCCAAAGTGGCGATTCTGGGTTACGATTCCGCCGTTGGCAAGTTTGTCAAGGTCAACGACACTTGGCTGCAGGTGGTTGGGGTCTTGCAGAACCAAGTCAGTTCCGGGTCCGGAACGGCCCAGTCGCAAGACCCGAATTTCGTCATCTATATACCGCTGAACACATTCCAGTACCGTTTTTTTGACCGGGGCGGAAATTTGAAGGATGAACTGGACGGTGTGGATATCCGTTTGAAGGCGGGTGCCGACAGCGTTGCAGCAGCCAAGGTTGTGTCTGCGATCCTGAGCTCGACCCATCATAAGATCCCTGACTTTTTAGTCACAATCCCGGCCGAGTTGCTGGCTGAGCAGCAACGGTCACAGTCGATTTTCACTTACGTCATGGTTGCGATTGCGGCGATTTCCCTGTTGGTGGGCGGCATCGGCATCATGAATATTGTGTTGGCGACGGTGTTGGAGCGAACGCGCGAAATTGGAATCCGCCGCTCCATTGGCGCACGCCGGAGCGACATCGTGCGGCAATTTCTGTTCGAGTCGGTGTTGATATCGATCGGGGGTGGCGTAGTGGGAATAGGGTTTGGGTACTTTCTTTCGTGGCTGATTGCCCGCGCGGCGGAGTGGAAGACGATTGTAACCCCGTCCTCGATCGGCATCGCATTTGGAGTGTCCGTGGCTGTAGGTGTGCTTTTCGGTATTTATCCCGCTAGGAAGGCGTCCAGAATTGATCCCATTGAAGCGCTTCGTTACGAGTAAGATTTCCTTCTTGGCGGCCGTCCTGTCTGTGGGATTCGGCTTGGAAGCGGCGGAACCTCCACTCCAGGCGTTGATTCCGGCCCCAGTTGCAGGCTGGCTCAATCATAGATTCCATCCCGAGACCGTTCAGGTTCGGGAGGTTCGCGGAATCGCCGAGCGGATCAAGGACGGGCACTTGGCTTTGACGATCCGTGAGTTCCTTGAATTGGTCCTCCGGAATTCCACCGACATCAACATGACACGGCTGGATGTCTACACTGCGGCCGAGTCGGTGAAATCGAGCACTGCAGTTTTTGATCCGTCGGTCGCAATGGGGTTCAATACCGTCCGGGCGGTATCCCCGCAGTTTTCCCAAATTGCGGGGGCTTCCACCCTGAGCAGCTTAAACCAGAATTCGAATATCAGTTTCCAGCAGCTGCTTCCGACCGGCCAGAACGGGAGTATCGGCTTTAGTACCTCCCGGAATTCCACCAACAGCGCCTTCAACTTGTTCAATCCAAGTATTTCGGGGGCGTTGAATTTTTCCCTGACGCAGCCCCTCCTGCAGAATCGGAACCGGATCCAGTTCCAAGGGCCACAGCAGATTGCCCGGACACAGCTAGTCATTACATCCAGGCAGAGTGAGGCCCGGATCGCGGATTTGGTCGCGCAGGCGGCGGGCCAGTATTGGGATGCCGTCCGGGCGCGGGACAACATTAAGGTGTTAGAACAGACTCTGGCACTGGCGAAAAAGTCATTTGAACGTGACAAGCTGGCTTTGGATTTGGGTGCGTTGGCCAGCTTGGATATTCTGCAGTCGGAAACGCAGGTGGCGGAGCGGAAACGTGATTTGGTGCAGGCGCAGTACGCGTACCGGTCGTCCCTTGATGGGTTGAGGCGGTTGATGGGGGCGGATTTGTCGCCCGACACCAGAGCGGTGGAAATCGTGCTGGGAGATGACCCATCGGTGCTGCCAGGTCGGGAGAAGATTTTGCCCTACGAGGAAGCCTTGACCGCTGCGCTGCGGGTACGACCGGAGATGGATGCGGCACACCGGCGGGTTACCGTGGATGACTTGAACGCTAGGATTGCCCGGAATCTGATGACGCCAAGGCTGGACCTAAGCGTCCAAGGCTCGGGCTTGGGTCTGGCTGGGCGGCACGTGGCGACGAACAATGGCTTGGGGATCAGTGCCGGTCCGGCGGTTTCGGGTGGGCTCTCCGACACGCTGGGACAGATCTTCGGATTCAATACCCCGACCTACGGAGCGTCGCTGCAATTGACCTTGCCGATCAAGAGCACTGCCGCAAGGGTTCAGCTGGCGGATGCCCTGATTTCGAGGACACGCGACCAATATGCCGAGCGCCAAGTACAGCAGCAGATTATCCAGGATGTCCGGTTGACACTCAATGCGTTGGACCTCGCCAAGGCTGGTATCGAGGCTGCGACCTTTGCTCGCGACTTGGCCCGGCGGAATGTAGAAGCCGAGCAGCAGAAATACGAGCTGGGAACGATTTCGGCATTTGAGCTGCTGGATTCGCAGAGCCGACTGTCAGGGTCAGAGAGTGCGGTTTTGAACGCACAAGTGGCCTATCAACAGGCGTTTGTCGGCTACGAGCGTGCCACTTGGAGTCTTCTCGAAGGGCTGGGAATGGTCTTGGATGTTCCGAAAGCCAAGTAGCGGCAGTTCAGCGGTCTAATCCAGGGTCTCGGGCTTCAGTTCGATGTTGACCTCGCCAGCCCGTTTCTTCTCCCAATATTTTTTTAGCCAAGCTTCCCAGCTTTTTCCCGCAGCGGTGTCGCGTCCTGTGAAAGCCAAGCCTTGGATTTCCGAATAGGACACGGTGACCTTGCGGGCTTCATTCTTTGGGAAGAGTCGGACGAAAGATGTGCCCAGTGTTGCGCCCGTCTTGCGGTCGAAGATGTATCCCTCGACGGAATCACCCGATTTTAGGGAAATGGTCACATCGCCCCGATAGTCGAAGGCCTTCTCCAAGCCGTCGCGGAGTTCATCCTCGGAAGCTGCGGCCCAAATCTGGCCCTGCAGGAAATGATGCTCGAAACCTGGTACAACTTCGAGCTCTTCAATGGCTTGCAAGTTCGGAGTTTGCATGATTGGCCTCAGTTTTGAGTGTCAATTGCACCAGACCGGCGGGTGCGTGGACAGGTTTGACGGGTTCTTCCAGAAGCTTTGCCGCCTCGGGATCCCGGTAGAGCGCGAAATTGGCACGGATGAGCTCAAAAAAGCCTTTCCACGATCCGAACTGGTGGCTGACGGCAGTGGCCTCATAGCCGCTGTGAACCATGCAGTTGGCGCATTTTGGATTGCCTGATTCTGTTCCGTAGTCCTCCCATTTGGTTTCCGCTAGGAGTTCTTTGAACGTATCCGTGTAGCCGTCCTGCAGCAAATAGCACGGCTTTTGCCAACCGAATACGTTGTAGGTGGGCATGCCCCAGGGGGTGCATGCGTATTGACGCTTCCCCATTAGGAACTCAAGGAAGAGCGGGGACATGTTAAATTTCCAAGAGGACTTCCGATTGGAAAGAATCGAGCGAAAAAGCCTACGGGTCCGCCCGCGTCCCAGGAAGTGCTGTTGGTCGGGGGCCTTGTCGTAGGAATAGCCCGGGGAAAGCATCATGCCTTCGACCCCGAGTTCCATCATTTCGTCGAAGAATGACCGGACGCTCTTTGGGTCGGCACCGTCGAACAGCGTGGTGTTCGTCGTAACCCGGAACCCTGCCGCGACCGCAACGCGGATGCCCTCGATCGCCTGCTCGTAACCGCCCTCCTTGCATACCGAGAAGTCGTGGTGCTCTTTTTGACCATCCACGTGAACGGAGAACGAGAGATACTTGCTGGGCTTGAAAAGGTGGAGCTTCTCCTTGAGCAGCAGCGCATTGGTGCACAGATAAATGTACTTTTTCCGTGCTACCAAGCCCTCGACGATTTTGTCGATCTCCGGGTGCATCAGTGGCTCGCCACCGGGAATTGAGACCATCGGGGCACCACATTCGTCGACCGCGCGAAAACAGTCCTCCGGCGAAAGATTCATCTTCAGGACGTGAGCCGGATATTGGATCTTGCCGCAGCCAGCGCACGCCAAATTGCACCGGAACAACGGTTCCAGCATGAGAACGAAGGGATACTGTTTTCGTCCAGCCCACTGCTGCTTCAGCACGTAGGTGACGACGGTCCACATCTGGGAGACAGGAACAGCCATTTCTTCAGTGTCTCATTGATCCCGTGTCGCAAAGATTTCCGCTAGCTGCGGCGTCACTTGGTGGATGTCGCGCGCGCGGGTTCGGTCGTTTGGAGTCTCTCCCGGAGACGTTTGGTATCTTCCGATAGCTTCCGCGCTACCTTATCCGCCACGTCGGCCATGGCTCCCCGGAATTTCCCACCACCGCTCTCCATCGTTGCCGTCCAAATGATGTCCCCGTCGGAGTTGATCATCCGAACTGACGCCCGTGCATCCTGTCGGCGTTCCTTAATGATGCTTGTCTCGTTCTGCGTGAGTCCGGCGCTCCGGTTGCTTTGGTTCGATGTGGCGGCACCGAGGATCGCCCTCGAACTGGAACCATTGCCGTCGGACACATGGAAACCCAGAGAATCGGTGGTGTGGTGTTCGTCCGTGAACATCTGCTCGTCGGTAGACCCCTTCAGTACAGCGTCTGCCCTCTCAGGATTGTCGGTTACAGCAAATAGGCCCGTGTTTTGAATTGCCGCAATCAGCATGTCACGCATTTGTTCTCCGACTTCGCCGCCCGAGAGAAGATCGACATAAATTCGGCGGACCTGTAGCAGACCTGCCGGCGGACCGGTCAATTCAACCGCCGGCAACAAAGGTGTTCCGGCAAGAGCAACGCTCGCAGCCAGTATGAATCTAGCCCTTGCCCGCACGCCGAGCCTCCTCATCCTGGTATTCGACTCGTTTTCCGGTACGTGCTTCGAGCGACACTAGGAGCGCCCTAATGTCTTCCTTGTTCACCTGAAAAACGATTACTTCCCGCTGGGCCCCATCCATATAGCCCACGGTCAGGAAGTGTGC
This sequence comes from uncultured Acidobacteriia bacterium, assembly GCA_903893525.1. Classification (GTDB taxonomy): domain Bacteria; phylum Acidobacteriota; class Terriglobia; order Bryobacterales; family Bryobacteraceae; genus BOG-234. The sequence continues at coordinate 11,296 of CAITMP010000314.1, forward strand.
ACGCCTCTTTGCCAGCAGGAACAGGGGTGAGATCAGAACCGCTTCGATGTAGCGTCTATCCACTTTCATCCCATATTCCAACGTTTCAATACTGGAGTACGGAACATTCACGAGCTGCTGGCGGGAACCCGGCAGAAAACGCACTTCCATCGCATCCTTGCCGTGCACATCGACTCGAACTTCGCAGTTGTTGGGTATCCCGGCAACGGTCCCTCCCATGTAGTGGACCCGACTGCCGTTGTCTCCCGCCTGTAGCAAGAGCGGGAGAGCGATCATTGCCTTCAAGGCCTGTCGCATACCCAATTGGTAGCAGGTTCGCGGACCGGTTTCCATTCCTCCTCGCGAAATCGGGAGGTAGGTGGACCGGCCCGCACCGTACCTTAGAGTTTGAAGCTGAAGCTCATGTCGGCAACCGCCTTGGTGGGCTTCCCGTCGGCGGTGAACGGCGTGAACTTCCATCGCTTCAAGGCCTGCACTGCCGCGTTCATGAGCACGGCGTTGCCAGCTAGCGGCTTGACCTCATCTACGTTGCCGCTGCTACCGATGTGGGCCTCCACCTGCACAGTGCCTTCCAAATGCAACTGCTTGGCCATCGCGGGGTATTCGGGCTGGACCTTTTCCTTCGCTGCCTTCACAGCCTCGTTCTGGCTCACGTGGACGACCAAGTCCTCTGCTTTGAGTGCGCTGGTCGCGACGAGTGCCGCTAGTGCCAAGGTGGCGACCGATACTGCCGTCATAAATCCTTTGTGTGTTTGTGACATGTTTCCTACCTCCATGCAAACTGTTCTGAATGCTTCTCCGAAGACGTGTGGTTAGCGCCACCGCCGAAGCGGCTGGATTCGCCGTAGTGTTGGGCCGAAGTGGATGTTGTGCTTCTCCGGGCCTTTTGCCTCTTCCCGTCCGATTCATCGCCCATCCCGAGCATTGCCCGCATCTTCTGGACCGCCGACTGAAGATGCTCGGCCTCAGCCGACATTTGTGCTCCTGCGCTTGCGCCCTCTTCAGCGCTTGCTGCAGTCTGCTGCGTAACCTGCTGGATTTGCAGTATTGCCTTCGAAATCTGCTCGATAGCCCTTGCTTGCTCCTCGCTTCCGGCGTTGACTTCGTTGGACAGCCGTTGCACTTGTATGGCACTGTCCGTTACTTGGCGCATTGCAGCTGCAACCTCGTCCAGCCTCACCTTGCCGGTCTTGGAATGCTGGATGGATTCCTCAATCAGTCCGGATGTATCCTTTGCCGCTTGGGAGCAACGCTGCGCCAAGTTTCTGACCTCGTCGGCAACCACTGCGAATCCCATGCCGGCCTCGCCGGCCCTGGCCGCTTCGACGGCCGCATTGAGCGAGAGAATATTGGTTTGAAACGCGATTTCATCGATAACCCTGATGATCTTCGAGATCCTTTCGCTAGAGGTTGAGATGTCCCTCATTGAAACCAGCATTTGCTCCAGCTTCTGGTTGGCTTCTGTCAAGAGTCGGTTTGCGTCGTTTGTATGTTCCGCGGCTTCCCGGGAACTTTTGGCATTCCGCTGGACCATGTGGTTGACTTGCTCCGCAGACGCTGAGGTTTGCTCGAGTGATACCGCTTGTTCCGATGCACCTTGTGCCAACGACTGGCTGATAGAGCCCATTTGCGTGGCCGCCCTCGCCACCTCCTGTGCACCATCGGTGACTTGGGTTCCCATGCCCCCCAAGCCAGCCGCCATCTGTTTCACCACGATGCTGATGAGGATCGAGCACCCAATCGTCAAAGCTAGAAATATGAACGCGAGCAGCCGGGTCGAATTGGCGCTTGCTTGGACGTCCACCGCATCAGCCTTCGTCCTCTCGCGCTGGTTGTTGAGGAAATCGCGGGCGTTCCTCTGTAGGTCCTCGTAAGCCGGAAGCAACTTCTCGCCAACCAGTTTCAAAGCGTCGCTCATCTGTTGCTTTTGGATCAGTTGAAGGACCTGTTCGCTTACGGGCTTGACCGCCAGCATCTTTGCCTGCAGGTCCTGAGACAGGCGCTTGTCCTCAGGCTGGTCGAGCAGTTGATTCAGTTCTGAAAAGAGGCTGTCAATTCTGGTTTCAATTTCCCCAACCGCTTTCCGGTCCTGTTCGACCCCGGCGATATCGCTGAGAATGGAGTGCAGCAGAATGGCGCGTTGGCGCCCGCTGATTTCGACCAAGTTCTCAACCAGCTGGCTTGTTCTATCAGACCTGGCGGCGAGCCGGTTTGCCACCCTGTCCAATCCGCCGTTTAATGAGCTCATCGCCCGCATCGACGTGAACGCCAATGCAGCGACCATCAGGAGCAAGGCGGCAAACCCGCCAACAAATTTCGTTCGAAGTGTCATTAGCCTTCCCTCAAATACACTTTTCATCCGGCCTCGAAGCCGGGAAACACGGACGTTTTCTTCGCCCGATGTACCTCTATCGGCAGGCTGGGCCGAAAGGTTTAGGGTCGAAGTTGGGTCGAACGAAATTTTTATTGCACGTTCAACTCGGGGGCTCGGCCCCGAAGCTGTGTTGCACCCTGCATGGCGGTAAACTGGAAGTTGTTGCCGAACCGGACGGTGGTATAGCGTGTCGATCAATGTTTTAAAGGACATTCGCAAATTGTTCGCGTGCGTCGATGCGGGTCAGATCCGCGAATCGGCACTCCGGGACGTTCAGATTGGCCTAATAGCAGCGTCCCCGAACGATTACCGCCGGATGGAATCGTTCTTGCTTCCAAGCACCTTGCCAGTCCAGTCGCGTGTCAGGGCGCAAAGATCCTTGAGGATCGTCGACGATTCCGCCACGCGCTACGACATTGTCCTGTGCGGTCCGGGAGTTCCGCTGCCGCGGAACGGTTTCCTGTTCGACGAAAGTTCGTGTGAGTCCGTCGTGGATCTGATTTTGTCCGAAAGTGAGGACTTGGAACTTGCCTTGGCCCGCACTTTCCCGGCCTTCCGCACTGCCGTGGTCGGTAGGTTGATCCAGCGTGTCGCTCGCGAAAACGCACTGTTTTCCATCGTTACTGCGCTGCCAAACGTCATTCCCAGCATTATTGAACTGCCGTGGGCTGTCGGCGAGTTCGCATCCGACACGGCATTTCTGACCATGAACCAAATTCGCCTGGCCCTGATGCTGTCGGCTATCCACGGCCATCCTGTCGGTTACTCCGATCTCAAGGTGGAGATTGCCGCAATCATTGCCGGTGCCTTCGGTTGGCGGGCGGTCGCCCGTGAACTGGCTGGCAAAATCCCTTTGGGTGGAGGACTGATCCCGAAGGCCGCGATTTCATTCGCCGCGACTTGGGTGGTCGGCCTGGGTGTTGACAAGGCCCGGCGAACAGGGGAGACGCTGACGCGGGCGGAACGTGCGGCGGCTTACGGTTACGCGCTCGACAAGGGTAGGGAAGTTGCCGCCGAACTTGTAGACCAAAGTTCGCTGCGCGGGGTTTCCAGCCCCGGGTCGGTCCAACTATGGGAATAGTAAGAACAGAATCCCTGCGGGTCCGGCTACTGACGACCGTCGTTGCGATGATCTTGATCCCCAGTCTTCATGGAGCGAGAGTGGAAATCGTGGAAGGAAATCCGGCGAGCGCAGTTAAGGTCTTCCTGTACGAGGATTTACAGTGCTCGGACTGCCAAACGCTTCGAGAAATTCTCGACCAGAAGCTGTTGCCAAAATACGGAAGGCGTGTCGCATTCATTCACAGGGACTTCCCGCTGCCCAAGCATGAGTGGGCTCGTGACGCCGCCATCGCCGGGCGCTGGATTTACGAACGCAATACGAAGGCTGGAATCGAGTTCCGTCGGGAGGTGCTTTCCGAACAGAACCACCTCACCGTCCAAGGCTTGCCGTCGTGGCTACGCCAGTTTGCCCTGCGGAACCATTTGGACCCAGACGGGATCACGAACTGCCTCTCGGACGGTCGCCTGATCGCGGCTTTGGAGCAGGATATTCAGGCCGGTTCCGGACGCGGTGTCAAGAAGACTCCAACTGTGTACATCGGCAATCAGTCGTTTGTGGAAACAATCATCTACGAGGACATTGCTCACGCCCTCGACGTCGAACTGGGGCACTGATTCGGGACCCGGACGTGCCGGTTCCGTAGAATAGTGTGGTGAACGCAATCGTAACAGGCGCAAGCCGCGGCATCGGACGGGGAATCGCACAGGAACTTTCCAAGACCCACAAGGTGCTGGCCACATACCTCGGGAGCTTGTCCCACGCTGAATCCTTGAAGTCCGAAACCGGCTGCGAGATCTTCCAATGCGATATTTCCAAGCCTGCGGACCGGGCTGCGCTGATTGACCGGGCCCGCGAGCTCTTTCCCGAAGGACTCGACCTACTGGTGAACAACGCCGGAATCGCCCCTAGGGAACGCCGCGACGTTCTCGATGCGACCGAGGAGAGTTTCGACGAACTCATGGCCACTAATTTGAAGGGCCCCCACTTCCTCACGCAGCTCGCAGCCCGGTGGATGCTCGAAACTGCCAGAGGGCGGATTATCTTCGTGTCCTCCATCTCCGCGTTTACGGCCTCGGTCAACCGGGCCGAGTATTGCATTTCGAAAGCCGGGGAAAGCATGTCCCGCATGGTGTTCGCCCAGCGTTTGGCCCACGAGGGCATTCAAGTTTTCGAGATCCAGCCCGGCATCATCCGGACCGACATGATTGCCAAGGTTGAAAAGGTCTACGATGAAAAAATCGCGGGCGGCCTGCTTCCCCAACGCAGAATGGGCGAGCCTTCCGATATCGCCCGCGTGGTCCGCTCAATTGCCGACGGCCACCTCGATTACTGCGCCGGCCAAGTGATCCATGCCGATGGCGGGTTCCATCTCCGCTCCCTGTAGCCGAGACTGCCCGGATGTCATAATCAAAATTCGCCGCATGCCCATCCGCAGCATGACCGGGTTTGCCAGGGTGTCCCGCCCGACCCCCTTTGGCGAACTGACTCTGTCGATCAAAGCCGTGAACCATCGCGGCTTGGATCTCCATTTCCACCTGCCCGGCGACTTTGATCCGGTCGAACCGGCCTTGCGCTCCCTCATCCGTTCCCGTGTCACTCGCGGACACGTCCAAGTCCAGGGTTCGCTCAAACGCCAAGCCGACACCCAGATGGCAGTGGCCCTCAACGAGCCGCTGTTCCGGGGTTGGCTTGCCGCTTTCCGGCTCGCTGCGGAGAGTGCGGGTATTGACGCGACGCCGGATCTGAACGAGGCTTTGCGGGTTCCGGGGATGCTCGACCCCCGGGGGGGTCCTTCAACCCCCGACGCCCTCGACAGCGCGGCTTTTGAATTGGAAGTCCTCTCAGTCGCTCGCGACGCTTTGGAGGAACTTGACTCCTTTCGGCTCCGTGAAGGAGCCGCAACGGCGATTGAGATCCGCTCACGCACAGCCTCCATCCGCGAAATCGTGTCCGGGATGGAGGATATTCGTACAAGAGCTCTTCCCGCATTCCACAACCGGCTTCAGGACCGGCTAGGGGAACTGCTCGGCGGTGTTCAGATCGAGCCGGCAAGGCTCGCACAGGAAGCGGCCCTGCTGGCCGAACGCAGCGACATCAGCGAGGAATTGGTCCGCCTCTCCACCCATGCGGCCCAAGTGGAACACCTTCTGGCTG
>CAITMP010000315.1 GCA_903893525.1 uncultured Acidobacteriia bacterium
GCCTGCCTCGTGCGGCTTGCCATACGGTGTGTTCGATGGGGTGGGCGAGAACGCGAACCGTTCCTCAGGCTCGTACGCGGCCAGCGGCTCGGGTCTGCCGGGCATGAATCGGTGCCACTCGGACGAGGGAATCTTTCGCCCGATGCCGTTTGCGGGGTCCTTGCTGAGCCGTTCCAGTTCCGACGCCTCCTGCGGATTCCCCGCCGTCACCCAGAACGGCGTCACGGTGCCTGCCGCCGGGTGCACCGTTTTCTCCACGGGTACGAAGCCGTGGTCGGAAACAAGCGCCAGAACCGTGCCTTTGGGCAGGGCGGCGATGATGCGTCCGATCATTTCGTCGGTCAACTCCAGAATCGCCTTCGACGCCGCCGAGAATGGTTCGGTGTCGTGCTCCTCGGCGTCGAGGTCGACGAAATGGACGGCCAGAAAATCGGGGTGCTTCTGTTCGATGAGGTACAGCGTCGCGAGCAGCCGGGTGCGGTCGTCCATCCACTGCTGGGGGAACGAGGGGTACTTGGCCGAGATTTCCCCGACCAGGCCCGGCGTCGCCTTCTTCGCGATCGCGGCCAGATCCATCGACCCGCCCTGGCGCTTGTCGAAGGCCTCCGGGAGGTTCCAAGTGATGGGGGCGTTGACGGTGACCGGCCACGTTATGGCGGCCGAGGTGAGGTTGGCTTGGCGGAGGGCGTCCCAGAGGGTCTTGACCTTGATCAGGCTGTAGTCCCACATTTGGTTACGCTCAATGCCGTGGACGGCGGGCGGGACTCCGGTCAGGATTGTGGTGTGTGCGGGCCAGGTGATGGTTGGGACTTCGCCGGTGACGCCGTCCGCCCATGCGCCTTCCTTCATGAGGCGGCGGATGTTTGGGATGCGGAGGCCGAGCTTGTCGGCGTCGCGGAGGTAGCGGTGGTCGAGGCCGTCGACCGAGACTAGTACCAGTGGCTGGCGGGCGGCGAGGGTTCCGGTGAGGAGCAAGAATAGGGCGATGCGGGTGAACGCGGTTGGCCGGAGCATTTGTGGTTCTGGGATTCAGGTTAGCGCAGGGTTGGGCGGCCGTGGTCAACAAGGTGGTTCAGGGGCGGGAATGTCGAGGAATTCTTCGAGCACGGCCAGGAGCGACCAACTACTTCTTCCAAGTCAAGGTGCGAAGGACATGTCCATTTAGCACGTCCGGGGAGTCGTATTCCGTATGCGTGTCTGGCCGGTATTGCACGGGGGCGGATGATCCGCCCAAAGTGCGGCTCCTGACCACATAATTGGCCTAGGTGGTAGCACGTAGAGGAGATCTTGATGAATCCAAAAAATGTCGCATGTTGATATTTGTGTATCGTGATACACTACACGTATGGGGCATGTGCGCAAATCGATTAAGAAAATAGGTCCCTACATCAAAGGGGAAGTGATTCCGGTTGATCTCTCGGTTAAAGCAGTTGCAGAGAAAATTGGCATGGGGCGCCCAGCCTTGTCGAACTTTCTGAATGGTAAGACGCGACTGTCCAATGCTTTAGCACTTCGCCTAGAGAAAGCTTTTGGTGTGTCGCACAAAAAATTACTACAGAAGCAGTTGGAATTCGAGCAGGATCAGGACCCCGTCGCGGTCGGCCCGATCAGCGCTTACGTACCGTTCTTCCTCAAAATCTCAGCGAGTCAGATTGAGGAATGGGCCGACCACAATATCGAGGCGCGCTCCCGCCTGAGCGTCTTTCTTCGCAAGCTGATTCACTCCACTAATGCCGAGGTAAGTCGGATAGACTTTCCAGGCTATAGCAACGCAGAGCGAAAGGGCTGGGATGGATGGGTCGAGGCCGCTGTTTCCACGCCGTGGGTTCCGGCGGGTGA
>CAITMP010000316.1 GCA_903893525.1 uncultured Acidobacteriia bacterium
CGTGGCGCTGGACACAACCGGAGCCTCGTTCTGCTTGTGGCAAGCCAGGAACAACATCGGCATCGGCCTGGCCGGAGTCGAGGGGACTTTGTGCTGGGCGGACGTTTTTGCCGGTCATGGCGAAGGTTCGGAGGCGAAGTCCACGCAATTCTACTCGGACTTGTTTGGATACCGGATCGTGCACGGGGACGAGGGCTATACGCACCTATGGAACGGCGAGGTCCCTGTCGGAGGCGTCCAGAACACCAGCCATGTACCGCCCGGCGTTCCGCCGCACTGGCTGATCTACATTTTGGTCAATGACTGTGCGGCCCACACCGCCAAGGCCAGGGAGCTGGGCGGTCGGGTGATGGTCGAGCCGATGGAGATCGAGAAAACAGGGTACACGTCCCTGATCGGCGATCCCCAAGGTGCCATGTTCGCCCTGTTCCAGCCGTTTCCCCGCCAGTCCTAGTTGGGGCGGCGGCGTCCGGGGGCGGCTGGGCGCGGCCCGGCCTTCCCCGGTATGATGCCCAAGTCGCTGCCATCGAAGGGGCAATGCTCGAATTCGAAGGGGTGGGCTCGTTGGCAGACGGGACAGAACTTCTTGAGGTCCGGGAGCGGGTGCACGGCTTTGGAGCCCAGCCATTGCGACCGCAAGGCGAGTTGCTCCGGTGTGGGCGTCTTTCCCGTCTGCTCCGATGGAACCATTTCAAGTTGGGGGCTCCCGGCAAGGGTAATTTCCAGCGTCTTTGAACCGCTCCTGCCGTCCACTTTGAGGGTGACTTTGTCGCCCGGCTTTTTCGAATCGAGCCACTTGGTGTACTCGGGTTCCGTCTTGAAAGCCTTGCCGTCGAATTCCGTGATCTTGTCGCCACGGTCGAGACCCGCCGCGTAGGCGGGAGAGTCCCGAAGCACCGTACCGGTAATTTCCATGCCGGTCTCACTGAACTGGACCATGGATGTGCCCAGGAACGCGCGGTCGGTCGACGCCTTGCGGAGTTCGAAACCGGCGGCGGCGAGGAGCTTCGCGTAGTCCATGGGCTCCTTGCCGTACACGTGCTTGCGGAAGATGTCGGCGGCAAAGGTCTTGCTCGTCGTTTCGGCAAGCGCTGTTTCGAGTTCCTCCAAGGCATAGGGCTTGGCGATATCGGGGTGGTTTTTCCACATGCGGCGCATCCAGTCGTCGAGGCTCTTGCCCGGAAACTGGGTGCGGATGGAAAGATCCACGCCGAGCGCGATGGCTTGGCCGTAGATGTAGTAGGAAATGAAGGTATTGGAACGGTTGACGGGGTCGTTCGCCGTGGCGGCATCCACAAAGGGGGCTTGGCGCGCCATCTCCACCACGTTCGAGATTTGGCGGCCGGGTGCCGTGAGGACGGCTCCGACCGCACCGCCCATTCCGGCGGCGAACCTGTCGAGGCTGCTGAGTCCCGCGCGCTTGAGCACGAGCACCCCGTAGTAGTTGGTGAAGCCTTCGGCGAACCACAATTCGCCGGACATGTTGGCCTTTTCGAAATCGAATGGTTCCAGCGCCTTGGGGCGGATGCGTTCGACGTTCCAGGAGTGGAAAAATTCGTGGGAGACGGTGCCGATTTGCTGGGCCGCGTCCTGTTTGAGCGCCCCGGTGCTGCTGATCACGGTGGAGTCGCGGTGCTCCATGCCATCGCGGGAGGCGTAGGGCAGGTAGTCAATCAGGAACGTGTAGTTGCCGGTGTCGTACTTGGGGAAGGCCCCGAACACGCCCTCCGCCTCCGTCACAACGGCCTTCGCCATTTGGGCGAACGCGGCGGATTCCTGGTTGCTGCCGGTGTGGTGGATGGCGAGACGGAACTGGCTTCCGCCCACCGTCCATTCGTGCAGGTCGAAGTTGCTCAATTCGACCGGGCTGTCCATCATCATGTCGACGTTCGGGGCGGAATAGGTTCCGTCCGGCTCGGACTTGAGCTGGGTCGCGATCTTCCACTTGGAGTTCTCGGGCAGGAGGAACCGGAAACTCATGGGAAGCTTGTCCATGCCATGCGCCCAGACGAAGGTGGCGGGCATGCTGAGGTGGGCGTGGGTTTCGTCGATGCCGTCGTACGTGCCGTCGGCGCGGTCGCCGAAGAGTGTGTACTCGACGACGACGGTGCCTTTGTGTCCGGAGACGGCCCACTGCGACGGCGAAACGCGGGACGTCTGCAGCTCGTGCCCTTCACCGTCCGTGGCCGTGACGCTGTAGATGTTCTTGGCGAATTCGTGCAGGGCGTAGCGGCCCGGTGAGGATCGGCTCATCACCACGTCGAGGACGGGCTGTTTGACGCCGGTGAACGTAGCCCGCACATGGGCCTCGTGGTGCGCCGCGTTGGGAAAGGAGATTTCATAGCGGATGGGAGCCTGGGCCTTGAGGCTTGCTGCGGCAAACAGCAGGGCGGCTACGAGGGTGATGGAGGGTTTCATGCGTTCCTACGGACTTTGGGGCATTGTAGCAACCGCAGCGGTTGCGGGGGTGGAAATGAAAAAGGGGCGGGACCCGATAAGGTCCCGCCCCTCGCAATCACCAGCGTTACCGGCGATTGGCCTGCAGAATCTTCTTCCGCAGCCGGATCGATTTCGGCGTGATCTCGACCATTTCGTCGTCCCGCACAAACTCAATCGCCTGCTCCAGATTCATCAGGCGTGGCGGAACCAGCCGGATCGCATCATCCGCAGAAGAAGCCCGCATGTTGGTCAGCTTCTTTTCCTTGACGATGTTCACGTCAAGATCGGAATACCGCGCGTTCTCGCCCACGATCATGCCCTCGTAGACTTCCGTCGTCGGAGTTACGAAGATTTCGCCGCGTTCCTGCAGGTTGAAAATCGCGTGGCTGGTTGCCTTGCCCGCGCGGTCGGAAACCAGCGAACCGGTCGGACGGGTCGGGATATCCCCCTGCCATTCGATATAGCCGTCGAAGAGCGAATTCATGATCGCCGTGCCGCGCGATTCCGTAAGAATGTCGCTGCGCAGCCCGATCAAGCCGCGCGACGGGATGTGGAATTCCAAGCGCACGCGGCCGGAGCCGTTGTTGATCATCTTCGACATCTTGCCCTTGCGCGAGCCCAGCTTTTCGATGACCACGCCGATAAACTGCTCGGGGCAATCGATCACCAGCATTTCGAGCGGCTCCATCTGCTTGCCGTCAATGACGCGCGAAAGGATTTCCGGCTTGCCGACGCCCAGCTCGAAGCCTTCGCGGCGCATCATTTCGATCAGGATGGCCAGCTGCAGTTCGCCGCGGCCCATCACGCGGAAGGTTTCCGGCGACAGGGTTTCCACCTTGATCGACACGTTGGTCAGCAGTTCCTTGTCCAGCCGGTCGCGGATGTTCCGCGAGGTGACGAAGTTGCCTTCCTTGCCGGCGAACGGCGAAGTGTTCACGGTGAACACCATGCCGATGGTCGGTTCGTCGATCTGGATGTGCGGCATCGGCATCGGGGTTTCGGCCGACGTGATCGTTTCGCCGATGGTGATACCTTCCACACCCGCGACGGCAATAATGTCGCCTGGGCCGGCGACCATTTCGTCGACCCGTTTCAGGCCCTCGAACGAGTAAAGCTTGGTGATCCGGATCTTCTGGATGCTGCCGTTCAAGTGGCAGATGGCGACGTCGTCGCCGTGCCGCAACGTGCCTTCGAAGACGCGGGCGATGGCCAGGCGTCCGAGGTAGTCGCTGTAATCGAGGTTGGCAACCAACGCCTGGAGAACTGCTTCAGGATTGCCCTTCGGGGCAGGGAGGTGCTTGATGATCGCCTCGAACAGCGGTTCCAATGTTTCGGAGGGGTCTTCGAGCGATGTCTTGGCGATGCCGTTCTTCGCGATGGCATAGAGCACCGGGAAGTCGAGTTGGTCTTCCTGTGCGTCCAAGTCGATGAAAAGGTCGTAGACCTCGTTCAGAACTTCGGCGGGCCGGGCGTCGGGACGGTCGATCTTGTTGATGACGACGATCGGCTTGAGGCCGGCTTCCAAGGCCTTCATCAGCACGTACCGGGTCTGGGGCAGGGGGCCTTCCGAGGCGTCCACCAGCAGCATGACGCCGTCGACGATCTTTAGCGCGCGCTCCACCTCTCCGCCGAAGTCACTGTGGCCGGGGGTGTCGGCGATGTTGATTTTGGTGCCCTTGTAGCGGACGCCGGTGATCTTGGAAAGGATGGTGATGCCGCGTTCCTTTTCCAGGTCGTTGGAATCCATGACCCGGTCCTCCACCGCCTCGTTGGCGCGGAAGATGCCGCTCTGCTTCAACATGGCGTCGACCAGTGTGGTCTTGCCGTGGTCGACGTGCGCGATGATCGCGATGTTGCGTATGTTTGAACTCATTTGTAATACTTGGGCTTGTTGTAAGGCTTTCGCTTGATGCTTTGGCGCTGTGATACTTTAGTCGCTGTACTGCTCTACTCGCTGTGAATCGTTTCCGACGGTTCCAAGGCTGCGGCGAACCGGGCCGGGTAAACGCCCGCCAGGACCGTAAAGGCCCAGATGAGCGCCAAGGCACCGCCAATCAGCGGTACCGGAGGGTGGAATTGGATGGTCCACCCGAAACTTTGCTTGTTGACCACGAAAATCAGGATGAGGGACATGGCCGTGCCGAGCGCCAATCCCAACAATCCCGCCAAGAATCCAAGCAACCCCGCTTCCGTCAAAATCATGCGGCGCACTTGGCCACCGTCGGCGCCGAGGTATCGGATGAGTCCGATTTCGCGGCGGCGGTCCAATACCAATGCTAGCAGCGAGTTGGCTGCGCCGAGCATCGCCACCAGAATCGCCACTGCTTCCAATGCGTAGGTGACTGCGAACGTGCGGTCGAAAATCTTGATGGCCGCGTTGCGCAGCAGCGTGTTGGGGGCCACCAGGACGGGATAGTCTGCGACGGCGGCCTCGATTCGCGCCCGGACCTCGTCGGCGTCCACCCCCGGCCGGGTGTAGACCGCGATGTTCGTGACCGGCTGGTCGGGCAGGTATTTCAGCAAGGTCGCGCGGTCCACCAGCACGAAGCCGCGGTCGTTGGAATAGTCGAAGTAGATCCCTGCGACCGTCAGCGGCACGGTTCGGCTGCCCAGCGGGACGCGGATGACATCCCCAACCCGCACATTGTGTTTGGTGGAGAACGGTTCGCTGACAATCGCCCGGTCGCGCCCCGGCAGCGAGCCGAGGATCTCCGGCGCGCTCCCCGACAGGAAGCGGAGCGTGCCCTTTTCCTTCACGATCCGCATGATACCGGCACCAAACGTGGCCCGGGTGTCCTGGTAGTGGATCTGGAAGGCGTGGAAAACATCGATGTCCTGAATCCCGTCGATTCCAGCCAACACTTCCGGCACGCGGTTGTCCATTGCTGGATAGATACCCGCGCTGGCGGGTCCGGAAGCGCGCAGGTAGATGTCGGCCCGCAACTGGTTTCCAAGCCACAGCTGGACGGTTTCGCGGAAGCTCCCGACCATGATGCCGACCGAGACCATCATGGCGACAGCGGTCCCGAGGGCCGTCACGACAATCGAGGTTCTGGCCAATGCCGCCACCAGGCTGCGTCCGGCAATCAGCCCGGAGGCGCCGAGGCCGCGCTTCAGGGGCACGCGCAGGAGTCGAATGACACCGGTGGAGAAGGCTGGTGAAACCATCGCGGCGGCGGAAACCGCCAGGAGCGTTGCGATATATCCCCCGAAGGGCCGTCCCCCCACGGGTCCGATTTGGCAGAGCGCGAAGGCCGCGACTGCCATCGCGGCCGCGATGGCCAAGTCCCTGCCCGAGTGCAGCCGCGAATCGTGCTCGCGTGCCTCCCGGCGCATGGCCTCGGCGGGGGCCACGCGGGACGCCTCGATGGCAGGAATCAATGCGGCTGCAACGGCCATGCCGGTGCCGGTGAGCAACGCTCCGCCCACCAGCCAGATATCCATCGAAAGGGCGCCTGGGGTGCTCGTGACGAAAAGGGCGTTGACGGTGTCCGAAATCATGCCCAGGATGCCGCCCGCCAGTGCGCGTCCCAAAGCGATCCCCAGTACGGAGCCGGTCAGCCCCAGCATCGCCGCTTCACCCAGGAACATCGCCAGTACGCCGCGCGCGCTGGTGCCCACGGCCCTCAGGATGCCGATTTCGGCCCGGCGCCGCACCACCGAGACGGCCACCGAATTGTAGATCAGGAACGCACCCACCAGCAGGGAGATATAGCTAAGGATGCGGAGATTCCACCGGAATGCCCGCAGCATCCGCTGGTTTTCCTCGCTCCGTGTGCCCGGGGTGTCCACTTCCCAGCTCTCGGGAACTGTCGAACGCACCAGGTTGCCAACGGCTGCCACATTTTCGCCCGGTGCAAGAAACACCTCGATCCGGTCCAGCCTGCCGTAGAAATCGAGCAGTTTCTGGGCGGCGGCGATATCGATCCCCACCCACCGGGTGCTCTGTCCCTTGGCCACTTCGACGAC
>CAITMP010000317.1 GCA_903893525.1 uncultured Acidobacteriia bacterium
AGGAAAGGCAGGAATTGCCGGACCGTGCCGCCGAGGTAAACCGACAGGTTCAACACCATCACGTTGATCCAAAGAAAGGCCGCCAGTCCCACCCGGACTAGTTCGCGGCGGCGGTCGGCGGAGTTGTCGTTGGCTTGGCCAGTGTGTTTCGTGGCGGCATAGCCGAGTTTGCGGAGGTGCGCCTCGATCCGACCGGACGGCAGATACTGGGGGCAGAAGCGGACGCGCAGTAGGTCCGACGTGAAGAACACCTGGACATCGCGGATGGCGGCCTCCCGGCCGAGCACATGCTCGATCAGCCAGCCGCAGGCACCGCACCACATGCCGGAAACGTGGAAAAGCTGCTCCTGAATGACTGCGTCAGCGGGAATCCGGGGCGAAGCGGGGATTCCGCGCGCATTCGAGATGAGGCCGAGTTCCAAGCTGCGCTTGAAAAGATCGGTTTCGCGGGGGTCGTCACCGGGCCGGATCGCGCCGCTCTCCACAAGGATCGAATAGACATTGCCGCAGCCCATGCAACAGAAGGCACTAACCCCGGGGCCGGAATCGGGGCCCGGATCGGGGCAAGGTTCCGCGCACAGGCTGCAGAGTGTGTCGGCGGCGACGGGCATGGTCAGTATCCCGATTTGGCTGTGCCGACGGGTTTGCCATGGTCGTCGAGGAAGACCGGATTGGCATCCTTGGCGATCATGTAGCACGCAATCAGGACTGCGATGAAGAAGGTGAAGACTCCTCCGAGCAGGATCTTGATGTTCATTGTTTCGTCCTCTTTGGTGGCATAAGGTATGTCATGTCAATCGCCTGCCGGAACACTCCGTTGGGCGATTCGGCGTTGAAATGAAAGTGGGTTACGTTTTCGAGCGATGCGTTGGACGGGACGGTAACGGTGAATTCGCGTGTGACGGTTTCGCCTGCTGGAACCGGAACCGAGTTGGGTGCCAAGTCGAGGCGCGCACCCGGGAGGCCGTCCAACCCGAGGGAGATCGATTGCACCTCGCTGCCCCGGTTGGAGGCAGTCAGGCGGAAGTGGTTCTCCACCGCCCCGGTCGGGCTGAGGGTATAAATGGTGGTGCGGACCGGGCTGATGCGGACCAGCAGGGAATCGCGCATGGAGAGCGCCACGGCCAAGCCGCTGGCATAGAAAAGCACGACGGCTAGTACGATCCGGCGTTTGGCGTCGCGGAACCCGAGCCGGTGCCAGAGGGACTCGCGCGTGGACGACTCGACTTTCGGGCCCTCCTGTCCCCAGGAGAACTCCACAACGGTGGGGCGCTTGACGCGTGTCATCACTTCCTCGCAAGCGTCGATGCATTCGCCGCAGTGGATGCACTCGATCTGGAACGGCGAGGTGCGGATGTCGATCCCCATATGGCAGACACGGACGCACTTTTTGCATTCGATGCACTTGTGGTCCGGGTCCCGGTATTGGACCAACAAGGTGTTCTTGTCGGCCAGCATGCCCTGCAGGTAGCCATAGGGGCAGAGCGTGGTGCAGAACTTCTGTCGGACGAAGGCAAAATCGAGAAATGTGAAAAGGGTGGTGGCGGCTCCGGCAATGCCACCGGCGGTGGCAAGGTCGAAGTGCGCGAGGCGGCGCAGCAGGTCGCGCGGTTCCACGAAGTAGGAGATAAAAATGAAGGCCAGAACCACCGAGGCAGCACCGATCAGCAGGTACGTGAGCGCGCGGTGCAACGCTCGGCGGCGCGCCGGCGGCCATTGGATGAACTTCTTCG
>CAITMP010000318.1 GCA_903893525.1 uncultured Acidobacteriia bacterium
CCGCCAACATCCTGATCGGCCCGAACTCGGACTACACACTCGCCTACAACGGGTCGGACCAAGGTCTTGCAACTTGGAACTTCCCCTTCGGCGATGCCTACGGGCACCTGGTCTCCAACGTCTTTCAGATCCAGCTGAGCTATTCGCTGTTTGACGACAACGCTTACACCACCCAGATCGGCGCAGGAACTCTAACTGCCGATGCCCAGCTCGAATATACGCCCGAACCCTCCACCTGGCTCCTGCTGGGCACGGGCCTCGGTCTCATCGGACTACGGCGGCTGCGCCAAGGCCGCTACAGCCTACGCGCGTTGTAGGGCAGCCATTCTTGGCTGCGCCAGGCTTTCAGACTGGCATACCCGGACTGCCGGGCCGTGTGAACCGGCCTGGTCAGTTCCTCGGTTATCTGCTCATTGAAACAAGGGAATCATGATAGAGATGTTAGTTTCCGACCAGTTGCCCACATCCGAACAGTCGACGGCCGAACGGTCCGCGCCTCCGTGTCCGAAGTGCAAACACACCGCAGTTCTACCCGTCGCGCAAACAGTCTTCGAGGCGATTCTCTCATTCCAGCGTTTACAGTGCAGCCGTTGTCAATATCCGCGCCGTTCCCAATTCGGATGGACGGCCATCCCCAAAGCACTTCTGGCTCTCGGGCTTTTGGGTGCCGCCGTCTATCTCGTACGGTCGCCACGATTTCTCAATTACGCCTTGTCTAGCAGGAGCTCGGTGGGCGAAACTGAAAGACTCGCCCAAGCCCGGGCCGCCGCCGGAGGCCAGGGTTCCACATTTGAACAAATGATGAACCGCAAGCCCAAAGCGACTCTCGACAACGCCGAGATCCTCCGGCTCTGGCGCGCCGATGTAGGCACCAGCGTTGTCCTTCAGATGATTCGGACCTCGAACGGCTCCTATGACGTGAGTACCAACGCCATCATCGCCCTAAGGGAGGCCCGGGTGGACCAGTCCATCATCCTCGCCATCATAGACGCAAACTACAATTCGCGTTGACACCATGTTCACAAACATTAAGTCCAAAGCGGCAGCATGTCGACTGGTCGTGGCCTGTCTCTGCATCCTAGTCTCAACAGCCTGCTCCGGCACCCCCGAATCTCGTGAAGCGGCCCGCATGAAAAAGGGCAACGAGGATTTTGAGAAGGGGGATTACCGCAAAGCTGTCATCGAGTTCAAGATTGCTTCGCAGAACATGCCCACCCATGCTGAGCCGCTGTACCAGCTGGGTCGCACCTACCAAAAGCTCGGTAACGTCGCACTTGCATACCAGAGCTTTCAGAAAGCCCAGACCGTTGAACCTGGCCACGAAGGGGCGCGTCTGCAGGTCGCCATGTACAAGGTGGGCAGCAACAGGCCAGAGAATCTCGAAGAGGCCAAACCGGTCCTCCGCCAGTACCTCGCGGCTCACCCGGCGGACACGGAAACCATCGGAGCTCTGGCCCTTGCTGAGGCGAAGTCCGGCAACAAGGGCGAGGCTCTTCGCTATCTCCTGCTCGCCGCCGATAAGGACTCCGCCAACACCCGGCCAGCCATGGTTGTGGTCGCTTGGTACGCGGCAAAGAACGATCCTGCCGCAGCCACCGCCATCACCCACGCGCTCACCAGCAGCCATCCCGCCTCCGCCGAACTGGCCTCGCTCCGTGCGGAAGTGGCTCTTTCCGCGCACGATTCCGCAGATGCCAACGCAGAGATCGCGCGCGCGCTCACTCTCAACCGCGGTTCCCGCCAAGCACTCCAGCTGCGCCTGCGCCAGGAACTTGTCGCTGGCAACACACTCGGGGCCGAGGAGACGGCCAAAGCACTCTCCCAACTTCCTGAAAAACAGCTTTGGTCCGCCTGGGCCCGCATGCTCTTTAGCGAAGGCAAAGTCGATGAGGGTATCGCCGAATTCAAACGGGTTCTCGCGGAGCATCCCGGCGACCCAAGTCTCCCGGACCAGTTCTCCGCCCTCCTCCTCACCGCCGGACGCCGCGCCGAAGCCGCCGCTGTCATCTCTTCGACCCTCTCCCGTCTACCCAAAGACAAAACAGCTCTCCTCCAGCGCGCCTCGCTTGCCATCGACAACGCGGATCTCGAAGCCGCCTCCCGCGATATCAGGACCCTCCAGGAACAGAAGGCATTCTCGGCTCCCCTCAGCTACCAGCAGTCCCGGCTCTTCGCCGCCCGAGGGAACGTTCATCGGCAAGGCGAACTCCTTGTGGAAACCCTCAAACTCGATCCCCGCCTTTTTGCCGCCCGCCTCGACCTTGCCCAACTCCTCCTGAGCCTCGGAAATGCCAAACAGGCCCTCGAAACTCTCAATCAGGCTACCCCCATCGAACAGGGGTCCGTTGAGCATGCCTATGCCCGCAACATTGCACTCACGGAAGCGGGGGACTACCCGGCGGCCCGCAAGAGCATTGATGCGTCCCTCGCAAGAGCCCGCAATGCCGGCTTTCTCTACTCGGACGCACTTCTGCGGTCCAAGACCAAGGATCTGCCCGGGGCCCGCAAGTCGCTCGAAGCGGCGTTCGCGCTGACCCCCTCCCATCCCGCCGTTCTCAGTCTTCTGGGTGATGTGATGTCAAAGTTGGGCGAGCTTCCCCGGTTCCAGGCCATGTTGCGGGAGGCTGCCGCCAAGAATCCGCGCGTGCCGGAACTGCAAACCACCCTCGGGCGTCTCCTTGCCGCGCAGGGGAATCAGGCCGAAGCCCGTGCCGCCTTCACGGCCGCCGGAAACGTCCCGGATGCAATCTTCGGCCTCGCCCGTCTCGAAATGGATGCCGGCGCTTTCGATGCCGCCAGGCAGCGGCTCCTCGATCTCACCAAGATCCGTGACAATGCGGCGACCCGCATGCTCCTCGCCGAAGTGGAAACACGCAAGGGCTCGGCCCCCGAAGCCATCACCGCCCACTACCTGAGAGCCCTCGAACTCGACCCCTCCAATTCACAGGCCATGAACAACTTGGCCGATACACTCGCTTCACGCCTGAACAAGATGGACGACGCGCGCTTCTGGGCTGAGAAAGCCTTGGCTCTCGACCCCGACAATCCCTTCAGTGCCGACACCGTCGGCTGGATCTACTTCCGCCAGGGCAAGACGGAAGCCGCCCTGCCATTTCTGGAGCGCTCCCTGAAAGCAAAGGATCGTCCCACCGCCCACTACCACCTCGCCGCTGCCCTCGCCGCGACCGGCGACAAGAACCGGGCTCAAAAGGAATACGCCCTGGCCCTGAAGCAGGACCCCAAATCACCCGCGAGGTCGGAAGTCGCCCGCCTATTTGGCCAGTAGGAGCGAATCAAGCCAGCATTACCAGATGACGGCCACTCCGTAGCGGGCCAGAACCGTGTCCCGGCTAACGAGGACGCGATTTTCACAAGTTGCTTGTGCCACCAGGATCCGGTCAAACGGGTCCTTATGAATCGGAGGGAGTTTAGCCAGAGCCATTACATGGGTCGCACGGATGGGTAGAACCGTGATGCTGCTCCCGGTTACGTACCGACCCCACCAGGCAAGCGGGTCGGGGACGAGTGCGTCGTTCTTTCCGATTTTAAGAACCAGTTCCCAAAGATTCGCCGCGGAAGCGACCACGTCACCTTGCGGCAGGAGCTTGATTCCCTGTGGCCCGAGGTTCTGGGGTGCGGCCAGTGCCCAGACCAGCGTGTGGGTGTCGAGAAGCAACTTCGGCTGGGCAGGGCCCGTCATACTATTTGCCTTCCGCCCAGGCCTCGGCCTCGTCGTCAGTCATCGGTGCCCACCATTCATCCCCAGGCGGGACCAGGTCGTCGCCTCGTGCAATACCCAGGGGGAATCCCCCGCCGCGCGTCTTGATCAGGTCGGCAACCGGCTTGCCGTGCCGGGCTATCGTGACCGTTTCCCCTTGCTCCACAAGCTCCAGCAGATGTGACAGCTGAGTCTTCGCTTCATGTACGTTAACCTGCATGTCCTCAGTTTAGTCCTTTTTGTGGACTAATGGCATGGGAACCGTCAAGGCTCCGACTACCGCACCTCACCCGCGTCATCTCGCGCATCAGTGGAACCTACGTGTGCTCAGCGGATTGCAGTTTGCGCGAGGAGATACAGAACATAGACGCCGCCGGCCAGTAACCCGGTCATAAACTGTATTTCCATTTAAATCAACAACATCCATCACCTTCGGCTCGTTTTGCCCCTCGCTCCGTGGCATACTCCACCTCGGAGGAGCCCTATGCTCTCGGAACGACAACTCGCAGCCAACCGTCACAGACCGCCACGCACATTTCTTGAGAATTTATTGGCCCCGCATGGCTCCGTTTTGGCTCCGTTTTGGCTCTGTTTTTACCCGCCTAATCAAATGGAATCAATAACTTGTGGGTTCCAAGGACGCAGAAAATGGTGGCGTTGCTTTTTGACCCCGACCTAAGGACGGACGCCGGGGTCCAGTTCCTGCATCAGCATGGTCCGGGCAATCTGCCATTGGCGTTTGACCGTGCTGACGGATAGCCTCAGGACCGAGGCCGTCTCCTCCACGCTGAGTTCCGCGAAACAGCGCAACTCCACCAAATGTGCCAAGTGGCGGTCACGTTCGGCCAAGCGGGTCAACGCTTGGTCGAGCGCCAGCATTTCCAGCGGCTCCACCCGGACCACCGCGTCGCCCTTGAGGCGAAGCACCGCGTCGGTGTCGAGTTGGCGACGTCCGGCCAGGCGGGTGCGGGCGTGGTCGAGGAGGATCTGTCGCATCGCCACCGCCGCACAGTTGATGAAATGGGCCCGGCTTTGGTAGTTTTGCTCCCGGGCGGCACCCAGCTTGAGCCAAGCTTCATTGACAAGGGCGGTCGGCTGCAGGGTGTGGTTCGCGCGCTCGCTCCGCATCAGGCGGCGGGCAATCTGTCGGAGGTGGGTGTGGACCGCATCCAGCAGACGCTGTTGCACTTCGGGATCGCCGGCACCGTCCGAGATCTGCTTGAGCAGACGGTTGACTTCCTCGTCGGGTGTGGAGGACTCGGGGACCACTCGGCCAGAATACCAGAGCTTCGCGCGCACCTCACGCTTGGATTAGCCAAATCGGCGGATCGAAACGGCGGTACAATCCGTCGCGCAGACCCTCCAGGGCCGCAGCGGGGGCGCGGCCCGACCTTGCAGCATCCACAACTTCGGCGAATCCTTCCACAATATTCCGAGCCGCAACCGTGGTCCGGTCGAGTTTCAGGCCTGCCTTTACCAGGTGGTCCCACGTGAGGAAACGGTTGCGGATCATCAGATACTGGGCAACGGCGACGCCAATATCCGTGGGAATGTACTTCGCGCCCAGGTGGTTCACCCGGATCACGCTCGCGTGGAGCGAGGCGATGAAGCCGTAGGCCGCACCTCCACCGTGGAAGAACCGGGCGTCCGGAAGCCCGGCCTTTTCAATAACCAGACGCCGGGTCAGCGCACCGTCCAAATCGCAGTATTGGGCAGGGGCGAATTTTCGTCCATTGGCGAAGGAAATCTCCCCGGGAATGGGCACCAATTTGGCCGATCCGACATCCCAGACAGCCTCCCCGGAAGACCTGCCGCTCGGCAGCTCCTTGCGGACTTCGATTAGATCCCCGGCGTGCTGCCACGACAGCATGGTCTGGAGGCAATCCGGATTCGGCTCGAACCGGTCGGTCATGGTCCAGACCCAGCCGAAATCATGGCGGCAGTGCATCCACTGCATGCCAGCCCGGAAAGCCCCCGTCTCGCCGGAATTCAGGGGCAGGGTCATCACTTCAACTTGCGGAAATTCGGCGGCCAGCATCTCGGCGCTGCCGTCCGTTCCCCCGTTGTCGACAACCAGGATGCAGTCCGGCAGACGGGTCTGGCGCAGCAGCGCCCGAAGGCAGACTCTGAGACGGTCTTTTTGGTTTCGGGTGGCGACAACGGCGCAGACAGTGTTGGACACGGTCAAATCCGCCCGAACTTGGCGACGGCCTCGCGGATCGACTTGAATTTCTCGATGAACGGGATCATCGTGTGTTCGGTGTTGTCCAGTTCCTCTGCGCGCTTCAGGATCTCGGCGGCCTTGGCCCGCGGGATGACAACGACACCGTCCTCGTCCGCGGAAATAATGTCCCCGGCGTTGACCAAGGCTCCGGCGCAGGTGATGGGTACATTGAC